>MHXP01000123.1:21320-22587 GCA_001824485.1 Planctomycetes bacterium GWA2_39_15
GAATAACATTTACATATCCCGAAGGACCATCAGCATGATATTTCTTGTTAAATACCTGTTTACCAGATATATTTTCTATAACAAAGGACACATCACAATGTGCAGCCTGGTCTTCCATATAATAGTTTATGTCATCTACTTTTATTACCACATCACAATTTTGCTTAATACTCATATCCTCAATTTCACTAAAATCTACAAAACCATTTTTTAAATATGAAACCGCATAGGTATGTATGGTATCTCCAATTGGAACGTCCCACCTGTTCTCAATACCAGAACTGAATGCCCTTCCGGAATATATCTTTTCTTTTAAGATCTTATCCATATAAAAACCCGCTTTTAATGGAATGGCCGTTTCATATTTATAAGCATCCGGCTTTTGAAAAGCCACATTATGTGCACAACCTGAACACAAAACAAATAATACTACAATTCCACCAAATAATTTTGTTCTCCTTTTCATCGTTTTTCTCCATAAATCAAGTAAAAGAACTTCTTCAGGATTTATTTAACATCACTTGTCTTCATTCTATTTAGTAATTCTGGATCTTTTAATAATTTCTCAATTGTATGATATACAACACTTCCAAAGGCACGTCCCCAACTCCAACCTGAAAAATCCCTTTCTCTGTATATTTTATACCATTTATCATCAATGGATGAGAGTTGAACTACTATATTTACCCTTGGATTACCGGTTATCGGATAAGGGTTGAAACCACTTAGTTTTACTTTAATTTTATTAGGGCTATCTTTTGATACTTTTACGCCTCTTTTTGTCAGTTCTGCTGAGTAACTATCAATAAAAAATTGAGTCCATTCATTGTAATTTACATAAAATTTACCCACGAATACATTAGGTGTTGTATCAGGTTGGTCATTTATTAAGTTTACAGAAAGGTTCTCTTGATATGAGGCAACCTCTGTTACACTGATGGGTGGAACTTGGTTTGGATGCAAATAATGTGCACAACCTACAAAAAAAATAATACAAAATAATAAAGACCTAATTAATAATTTCATAATTATACCCCTTTCTTAACCTGAACTTGTATCCGATTATAAGTTAAAAACCATAGGTAGATATGAGTTTGCAATTTTCTGTATCATAAGCATTCACGTTAATAGCTGCCACATCGACAGTACCTGACTACTGTGTAGTCCCGTCAAGCCATTCGGTAGCAACACCTATAACTGCAATACCTGCACCTTTCCGGTGAGCGTACGGAATGTGTCAATGGAAATTAGACACTTTATTAACGAG
>MHXP01000124.1 GCA_001824485.1 Planctomycetes bacterium GWA2_39_15
AGAACTTTTAATAATCGAACGTATTTTTAATTCTGGTCTTATTAGTTTCAAGAGAAAAAAGGAGAATTGACGGATATGAAAAGACCGAAAATAAGTAGTAAAAAAATAAGTTGGTTTGGCATTGTCAGCGTGTTTATGCTGGCAGTAGCCCTTGTGGCTGGCGGGGTTTCGACCGCACAGGCGGCCCCAACGGGTAGTTTTGACAGAAATAGCTATTTGCCGTCTCTTGGTGATTCGACAAATGATTTTGACCGTGCGTGGATTACAGTAACCGATTCGACGGCAAATACAAGCGCTACCAGCCCAGATACGATCACGGTTACCATTAAGGCAAAGGGAGCTAATAACTATACAACTTCCTTTGTTTTGAAGGAAACGGCGGGATCAACGACAGTATTTACCACGACGGGAAGCACGCAACCATTTACGTATCCTGTCGGTACTGCATCAGGTTACGTGGAAGATTTTGCTTCCGGTAGTCACAATTACCCAGGACTTGGTACATCGGTTATAGGTCTCCGCTTAAAAGCCAGCTCTGCTAATAGGGGGGGTGATGCGACAGTTTCTAGTCCAGCAGAGGCAGACGGAGAGCTTACTGTGGCAACAGGTGACACTTTAGAGTTACTGTATGGAGGCACCACGCCGCTAGATACAGCGCCTGTTAAATTTAATTCCGGCTCTTTTAGCTTCATACCAAGTTCTGTCACCGCAGTTACGTCCTCTGACGTTGGTTCGGACAACAATCTTATCATAACATTGAACGATCCGGACGAGAACTTAGACCCTACTGCAAAAGACGCTATAGGTTTAACTGATGGGGTGGCCCTTTTTGGGACTACTGTTGAAAGCGTTGGAACAGCTTCTTCCAGGGTGGACATTGAAGTCATTGATCAAACAGGGGGTACAAGGCTCGTTAGTGGTAGTGTACCCTTGGTATCGCGGAATATATACCTTGTAGAAACTGGCAAAGACACGGGAATTTTCGCAGCAAGTGGTAAGGTTTATGGTACCTCTACGACGGTAGGAACTTCCGATCTTAAAGGAAATTTAATTGTAGGTTCTGTTACCACTTTCGTTTATGATCAGCGGGAACTTATCTTAGGTGCTAACCCAAGCTCAAATAGCACGCCAGCGCTTGGTGTTTCTTTCAAAATAATTGAGGCTAATGCCGAGGGTGTTATAGGGCTTGCATTCATTGGAACATCCACAGTTGGAAATACTTATGGAACCGCTGCTGTTGTTTTTAAGGCGGATAGTAATCCACGCAGCGGCACGTATAACACCACCGTGGGAACGGGGTACGGAACAAGCTCTCTTGCCGTTGATAGAGCAGTATGTATGGGGACCTCATCTTCATCACCCAGGAATCGAGCCATTTCAGCTTTTGGCAATCCCAATTCTGGTGTGTACGGTACAAGCGGTGCTACTTTAGTGAAATTAATGGATGGGAATAGTTATTGTTTAATTTCGGTTACTGGTTGGGCCGGTACTGCTTCCTCTTCGTCGGGAACTTCAACAGCTGGTTATCCTAATGCAAGTGCGTCTCCTGGAGCTGGTACTCTTTACAATCATGGTGCTGGCGGTTCGATAACAGTTCAGCTTAGCAACTTTCAGCTTGTTGGTCCACGCTCTGGTGATTCTATAAAGGTAACATATCTTGACGAACTAAATAGCGGTGGTAGCGCTGGGTCAGTAACTGCCTCGTTATCTTATGGTGTTTCTGGGGAAACTGGGACATTGGCCGTGGATACGACCACTGCTGATATAAACGATACAGTGGTTGTTACAGTTGTCGATGGTAATCTTAACAACTCTACATCTGCAAAAGAAAGTGTCGCTGCATTCTCCACTTTGTGGAATGGTACATTAACTTCAAGCTTGACTCCTAAAAGAGGAGATCGTCTGGTTGTGAGAGGATTCGTACCTTCTGCTAGTTCTACTGGGGTAGGAAATGCTATTTCTTTGAGTCATCCAGATTATTTCGCAGTAGGCACTCAGAGTATCAGAATTTCCAATACAAGCAACTCCCTTGTCTGGTTAGTTCCGACATCGGCGTTTAGCTTGACGAATTTTTCTACGACGGTTACTGGCACTACAACGTTTACCCTTGGTACGGCGACCACCAGCACTGTGCCGCTTGTGAAAGGCACAGCAGGCGATGCGGGTAGCCTTCTTTCCTCCGGAGGGACGGCGTCCTTCGTGGCTACGGTTGACGGTATGGAAAATACTGTAGAAATCTCGCCTGATAATACTCATTGGATATCTGTTCCCATAGTAGAGTCAGGTGCTAATTCTAGTACGTTTATTGGCACTATAGGGTTTGATTTTACCGCTGCCAGGGTTACAACAAACAGTTCTACCACTAACTCTTCGAGATTTACTGACTATACGGGAACCAGTACCATAGCTTTTGAAGGCACTGCAGGTACAGATTACCCTACATTGTCCAGCGTTTTTGGTACAGGCTCAGTGGTCAGAGTTTCAGATGGGGTATACAATGAGGTAAAAGAAGTAGCCAGTGTTACCTCAACTGTTTTAACTGTTTCTAAGTTAGGCAATACGAGCTTGTTCACCCCATGGAAGACCTTTGTTCAAAATATAGGCGTTGATTTTGGCGGTGATAGTTCTTCTCAGCCTCGGGTACAAACTTTAACGACGGGAGCGAAGATTTTCACTATCGGTGGTTATAAAGGGGGAACCTTTAGGATCCGTTATAACGACAGGTATGGGGCTAGCAATGTCTATTATGGTGGGGATACGCTTGTTAATGCCACGACCAATGTGGCGTTTCAAACAAGCACGGGTAGCTTGTCTGTGTTGCCTACCGGTACGGTTGGATTAAACAGCGAAATACTAGTAACGGTGGTAGATAACGATTTAAATATAGACACGGATACCAAACAAACGACGTACTTCCCTTCATCGTGGTCTACCTTTGGTAATGTAAATGAAAATGGTTTAGGTGTTCCAGGGAAGTCGAATACTTCTGCAAGCAATTCTTCTATAGTAAATGGTAATACCGCTAAGGAGATTTTTGCGAGTCGTATATCGAGTATTACAAATTCCAGTTTTGCCAGCACATCTAACAGTGTCCCGGTGATGCTGAGTGAGACGGGTATTAATTCCGGTACATTTGTTGGTACGTTAAAGCTTTCTGGAACTTCTGGGCAAACAAATGTAGACCAGCCATCTTCAGGGGTTGCCAGATTGAGTGTATCAAATGGAGACACGATAACGTTCTTTTACAATGATTCGCCTAGCGAAACATCGGAAGACAATTTGTCTTCATATACAACAACGAGTGTGGGGGCGACTGGAGGCGTTGGTTCATTAAGCCTTAGCAAGTCTGAGGCGTACCTCAGTGGAGATACGGTAGTCATAACGTTGGTTGATAATGACTTAAATATTTCTTCAGGTGCTGACAAAGCCACCAGTAGTAGTAGCGCAACCTCTTTGGTCAAGGCGACGCCTTCGTCAGATGATACTGGTGGGGCAGGTCGAGAAGTACTTATGACAGAAACATCCGGGAATTCCGGTACGTTTTTGGGCACGGTTAAAACAAGCACCGCATCTGACTCCAATACATCAGGTGGTGCAGCGCCAAATATCAGGGCTGTTGCGAATGGTAGTATTTCGATAAAGTACTCTGATCTATCGCCTGCAAGCGATGTTACAACCACTGTAAGTACAAAGAACTATGGCGCTACGCTTGCGTTTACAACCGATTCAGTAGAAATTGGTGGAAATGCGGTTGTCTCTTTGTATGATCCCGAATCGAATACATCGCATTCTACGGCAAATAATGTGAATGCTAATATTACCTCAACGACAGATTCATCCGGTACTACGGTGCGTCTGACGGAAACAGGCAATGATACGGGGTCGTTCTTAGGTACCATAGCCGCTAGCACAAGTAATTCGCAAGCCAATATAAACATCAAGGCGGCTTTGACTGATACGTTGACAACAACGTTCACAGATAACCCAAATGCAAGTGGTGGTATCTCATCAGTTACTGATACGGCTACGGTGGGGGCTGCTGCAACGCCTACACCAACGCCAACTGCGACGGCAACGCCGACAGGGACAGCAACGCCAACGCCAACAGGGACGGCAACGCCAACACCAACGCCAGGAACAACAGGCGTCATTGTGGGTACTGTTTCGACAGGTGGAACACCAATACCTGGGGCGACGGTATCTGTGGATACTGGCGAAACGGCAACGACCGGACCTGATGGTACGTATACGATTGCGAATGTAACGGCTGGCGATCGTACGGTAACCGCATCAGCGACGGGCTTTGATTCTGCTTCACAGATTGTTACGGTGGTAGCCGGCAGTCCAGTAGTGGCCGATTTCAATTTGACGCCATCAGCGGTTACACCAACACCAACGCCAACAGTGACACCAACACCGACAGTATGCGAGCCTGAGGCTATTTCTGTGTCTCCGACCAGCCTGAAGCTCAAGAGGAAGAAGAGCGGTACGGTGACGGTGACGGTGACAGGTGATGCGGGTTGTCTCGTTGATGGTGAAACGGTAACGGCGACGATCAATTCGGCTGGCAAGAAACGCATATCGGTATCACCGACAAGCGATTCTACAGACGAAGACGGTCAGGCCACGTTCACGATCACTGCCAAGAATAAGACTGGTAATGCAAGGGTCACGTTCAAGGCAGGAGATGCGAAGAAGTCGATGACCGTGAAGGTTAGGAAGTAAAAAAACGTACCCCTGGTCAAGATATACTGGGGAACGTCAAGAAGTTAATAGAAGTTAAAGAAAAGGGGTGTCATGCCGAAAGGGTGTGACGCCCCTTTCTTTTTTAACTACGGTAATCCACGGATGGACACGAGTGACGTGTGTCGAATGACGAGTAATATGTCACCTGTAACAAAAATGAATATGACTATCGGGCTAACTCAGCATAAGCAAAAGAGGATCTGCTACCCATGCTAATACAGGTTTTGAAATTCACGTAGCCCCCCATGTTATGATACGATAATGTTAGCTTTTCTGTCATCATGGAGGCATATTTGTCAATTCTACTTGATTATACAATGATTTTCTGGCTGAGTTAACCCGATAGTCATAAAAATGAATAACATATAACAAGAAATAATTAATGAAAAAGTAAGAGGATGGGTGAGATTAAAAAACAGTTGAACATTTTACATTTTTTGTTATCTGTTATTCATTAAAATCAAACCCATCTCTGCTGGTTCAGGCTTGTAGCCTGAACCGAAACATTTTGGTTCAATCGAGGACGATTGAACCAGCAAGGACCAGCAAAGGTTTTACCGTCTGTGTAGCGCGAACTTCAGTTCGCAAGACAGCGACATATCCCCGTTTTCACGAGGACAAGAATGTCGTGCCACATGCTCCGACTCACTCCAGCTTGGATGTTTTTTCCTATGCTGGTTCAGGCTTGCAGCCTGAACCGAAACATATGTTTTTTCTTGGCGCCTTTGCGGTGAACGGTTACTTTGTTTCCGCGCTTCCGTGGTCAGGTTCTTATGCGAAAGAAACAAGGTTTTCCGTTACTTGAGGTAATAGTCGTTCTGGTGATTATTGGCATAGTAGCCGGTATGGCGGTTCCCAGGTTTACCGGGTCATTTAGCTCTGTTAGTTTCCGAAAGCCATTTCTTTTTCAAAAGGAGTGTATTGTATAAATATAAACTCCATATAAAGTAAGCAATAATTAGTGGATAGTACATCCATAAAAAATGGAATATAATTGGAAATCCGGGCAGCGTTATTCGAGCTGCAGAAAGGGTTGTAAGAATAAAGAGAAGGTTATGTGCTTTTGTGTAAGCGCCCCTTTTTATAATAAAATAAGTTGGGACGAGCAAAAGAATATAGGAGTAATCCTTAAAGCGTGGGAGTATCAGGGCATAAACTAAACAAGCCAAAAATATGGTGATTTTTTCCTTATGTTCTATATCAAATGACTTTAAGATTAGATAAGATCTCCATGTCATAAAGAGTATAGTTGTGATTATGATAAAAAATAGGCCTAATTGGGCAGTTTGTGGGACTATTACACCAGTTTTTATTGCCAATAATTCGAATACGTCCTTTAAGAGTGCCATAGTCGATGGGTTTATTATGCCCCTCTCATTTATTTCTGAGGTGTTATTTATGAAACACTTAACTAAGAGAGGATTGGTTATATAAGACACTAGCAGAATAACTAGAAAGGCGGCGAACGCACCGGAAAAATATATAAACTTTTTTTTCTTTTCAAACCTTGAAAACCATATCAAAATAAGAAACAATATGGGTGTGATTTTAAAGATTGCCGCTGCGATAATCAATATGCAAAAAGGCAACAATTTCCGGTTTAAAAGAAAATAAAAGGCCGTCCACAAAAAGCACTGTTCTAAGATAGAGATATTGCTGGCAATGACATCCAGGTAAATGGCGCTATTAAAAGCCAGTAGACAGAAAATGTAAAATAGTAAATCAGCATCTTTTTGAAGAAATTTTTTTGCCCACAAATAAATAAGACTTGTTAGTAAGATGCATTTGAAGGACAAAAATAAATAAAAAGCTATATCAAATTTTACCAGGGAAAATGAACGGAAAAAAAATAATGTGAGGGGCGGATAGACGAACTTATTGTGCTTAGGGACGCATGCCATCTCAAACAGTACGTTTGAATCATAAGGATTTAATCCTGCTGCATAGGCTTTAGCTGCGTAATAATATATTTTAAAATCTGTTTGATAATTACTCCTATGGGTTGATACGTGGATTATAAGATATATAGAATAGAGAATCAGTAAGGCAACAAACAGTTTTTTTAATATTTCTTTGCCCATGTAAAATTCCTCTATAAAGACAATTTCTTATAAACCGTTTAACCCTGCAAATTCACCGTTATTGTAAAGAAATTTTTGCAAAATAGAAAGGGAAATTATGTGTCCTTGTATTTATATTTGAGGAAGCGGTATGCTTTTACACTTATTGAGTTAATTGTCGTTTTCTGTGCTGGTCTGTGCTGGTTCAGGCTTGTAGCCTGAACCAAAACATTTTGGTTCAATCGGGGGCGATTGAACCAGCAAAGGGTAACAATGTAGCTTGTTGAAAAACCTTAATAAAAACTAGGTATTGCCGTCTGTGTAGCGCGAACTTCAGTTCGCAGGATAGCGACATATCCCCGTTTTCACGAGGACAAGAATGTCGCGCTACATGCTCCGACTCGCTCTGGTTTGGATGTTTTTTTCTTTGCGTCCTTCGCGCCCCCCATTTCCATGAGGGCGGGCTTTTGCGGTGAACTGTTACTTTATTTCCGTGCTTCTGTGGTTGATATTCTTATGCGAAAAAAACAAGGTTTTACGTTACTTGAGCTAATTGTCGTTTTGGTGATCATTGGCATCGTAGCCGGTGTGGCGGTTCCCAGATTTACGGGGTCATTTGATTCTATCAGATTCAGGAAGACGATGAACGAACTGGTATACTTTCTCAGGGAGGCGCGTATTAAGGCGATGTCAAGCGCCGAGGCGACCAGTGTCGTTTTCGATCTTCGGGGAGGGTATTGCTATAATGAGGATAAAAGAATATTCATAATGCCACGCGAAATAGAGGTGTTTACTGATAAATTTGAAGCGAAGGATGAACAAACAAGGATTTTTACGTTTTATCCAAACGGGACCGCCCTGGAAGATAAACTGGGGTTTATTTGTGATAATATGGTGGCTGTGCTGCATGTGGAGCCTTTGGGCGGGATGGCCTATTATAAAATCAATGAAGAGATGGAACAGGTCGTTCGTTATGCAAGGGATGAAAAAACTCCTGATGAAGAGGAGATCAAAAAAGATATTGATAAATCAAAAGATTCTGATAAATTAACAGAAGACATAGATATGGATGGATTAGATAATGTCATGAGCGCTGACGATGAGTTTGATGATGACGAGGGCGAAGATACCGAAGCAGTGGATGACGACATAGAAGATGAATGACAGAGAGCGGGGCTAAGCTTAAACCGATAATAAATCTTTTAAACGAGAATGACAGTCATATGTAGGGTGGGCAATGCCCACCAAAAAAGTAAGCTGGACAATTAGCATCAATTTGGTGTTTTGAAAAATTAAGCCCTGTTAAGGGCTCACTGTT
>MHXP01000125.1 GCA_001824485.1 Planctomycetes bacterium GWA2_39_15
ATGCTATATGGGGCTTAAGAGCAATATGGCAAAATGGAAATACTGGTTCGGTATAAAACCATACTTGTTTGAAGTATCACAAATTGAGTCTATTGATATTGATATTCCTGAAGATTTTAAGTTTGCTCAAAAACTTTATTCTATAGGTTAATTTCAAAGCAACATGCACATTTTACTGCCAGATGTTTTTGATACATCAGATAATATAGAGAGAGAGGTTTTTGGGGCCAACGCAAACATCATTTTTGGGAAATCAACGAAATCAGAGGATATTTCCGATGAAATATGGAGTAATTGTAACGCAGTTCTTGCCTGGGATGTTATGAAATTTGATGCATTGCTCATAAGGAAATTGAAAAGGTGCAAAGTTATAGTGCGTGTGGGAGCGGGTTTTGATAATGTTGACCTTGTTGAAACTAAGAAAAATAATATAGTTGTTTGCAATGTTCCTGATTATGGCACAGAGGAAGTAGCTGATCATACAATAGCTCTATTACTATATCTTGTAAGGGGACTACAGGAATATACGAATAGGGTACGACGGAAGGATTGGAATCGGCGAAATCCTATGGTTTTTAGACTTGATAAAAGAGTAATGGGTATCATTGGGCTGGGAAGAATTGGAACTGCGACGGCAATGCGGGCGAAAGCGTTTGGGATGCAAATTATATTTTACGATCCTTACGTAAAAGATGGTTATGATAAGGCATTGAGTATAAAACGTGTAGATTCTTTAAAGGATATTGCTGGAATTGCTGATGTTATTTCCATACATACACCTTTAACTACTGAGACCTTGGGAATGATCAGTGATGAATTTTTTGCGTGTGTGAAAAAAAATCCAATTCTCATTAACACTGCTAGAGGACCTATTGTAGATATTTCAGCACTTGAAAGAGCAATGAAAAAGGGTGTTATAAAGGCAGCAGGACTGGATGTTTTGTCGATAGAACCGTCTGATAGCTCCCAGAAGATTATTGTAGATTATGAGAACGATACTGAGTGGTTAAGCGGGAGATTAATTGTTACTCCTCATTGCGCCTTTTATTCTTCAGAATCAATTGTTGAGCTCAGGAGAAAAGCGTGTTTAGAGGCTCTGAGAGTGCTGAAGGGTGAAAGAGCAAGAAACTGTGTGAATAATTTTTACGGTTAGCACGCATACAAGCCTTATATGTAATTCAAGTGACGGAAAAAGTTATGGAGGATAATTATAGAGGTTCTGTAGCACTTATAACTGGAGGTTCGAGAGGGATTGGCTTCGCTTCTGCTAAGGCACTTGCTGAAATGGGATTTGACATCGCTCTATGCAGCAGAAACAGAAAAGAACTGGAGAAGGCTTCGGAAGAAATAAAAAAGGAAAATGTTAACTGCCTTTTTCAACCCATTGATGTTTCAAGGGAACCGGAGGTCATTACATTTGTAGAAAGTGTTTACGATGCATATAAGAGAATCGATGTACTTGTAAACAATGCAGGTATTCAACTGAATAAACCTTTCCTTGAGTTATCATCCACAGAATGGCATAGTGTTCTTGCTATTAATCTTGATAGCTATTTCTATTTTTGCAAGTATGTTGGCAAGCATATGACTGAGCAAAAGGGGGGGAAAATAATAAACATATCTTCTGTTTTGTCAAAATTTGCACTACCAGGCAGAGCGCCTTATAGTGTCAGCAAGGCAGGGATTGAGGCTCTCACCCGAATCCTTGCTTCAGAATGGGCGAAATATAGCATTTTAGTCAATGCAATAGCACCTGGTCATGTTGATACAGAGTTAGTGAGAAGTGACATAAAGAGAGGTCTCCTCGATGAGAAAATAATGCAAGAACGGGGAGTGCTAGGAAGAATTGGAGTTATTGACGAAATAAGCTCTGTTGTCGCTTTTCTTGCGTCTCGCAAAGCCAGTTATATAACTGGACAGACGTTTGTAGTTGACGGAGGTTTCAGTATAAAAAAATAAAATTCTATGGATTTGATGCTCAAAGATAAAATTGTCGTTATTACTGGAGGTGCTGGTAGTGTTGGGAATGCTTTGGTAAGTGCCTTTTTAGAGGAAGATGCAATTGTGATAAGCCTGGATAAAAACAAGGAAAGAGGAGAAGAAAGAGTAAAGCAATTGAAAAAAAGCGGAAAAAGAGTTTCATTTATTGAAACCGACATCTCTGAGCCATCGAGCATTGATAAAGCATTTAATGCTATCTCCGAAAAGTTTTCTACACTTGATGTGCTGGTTAATAATGCCGGGGTTTTTTCAAGTACGCCTGTTTTGGATATCAAGCCTTCTTCGTGGGATGAAATCATGAAGATAAATTTGCGTTCAGTCTTTCTTTGCTCTCAAAAGGCAGTACAGGTAATGATGAAAAAGGGGTACGGCAAAATAATAAATATAGCATCTCTTGGTGGCCAGACTGGTGGAATTTTTGCAAGCGCTGCCTATTCTGCTTCTAAGGCGGGTATCATTTGCGTGACAAAGACTTTTGCCAAAAATTTTGGGAAATTTGGAATACGGGTTAATTGTGTAAATCCAGGACCTCTTGAGTCAGAAATGACTAAGGACTGGCCGCCCGAAGTGCTGAATAGTTTAAAAAAATCAATGCTGATTTGGCAAGATAAACTTGGAATGCCAGCTGAAGTTGCTGGTGTTATAGTTTTTTTGGCTTCTGATAAGGCGAATCTAATACATGGTGCTCAAATTGATGTGAATGGTGGCATCTATATTAGTTAAAGATTATATCAGTGTTTCTTTTTGAAAAAAATTTAAATACACAATTCGGTTACCCATATTGATAACAAACGAATGAAGGTTGTTTTCCTTGGCACAAATGGCTGGTACAGTTCTGAAACCGGTCACACCACCTGTATCCTTTTAGATACCACGGAAAGTTACGTTATTCTCGATGCAGGAAGCGGCATATATAAAATTACCGAACATATTAGAGACAACAAACCCATATTCCTCTTTTTAAGCCACTTTCACTTTGACCATATCTGTGGATTGCACATTTTGAATAAATTCAATTTTGATAAGGGATTGGTGATATGCTGTTATAAAGGCGGAAGGGATATTCTTAATACTGTGGTAAGACAGCCTTATACACTTCCTTTTGAGAGGCTTTCATATAGGGTTATGATAAATGAACTTGATGAAGGATATCATAATAGTTTTCCTTTTAAAGTTGAATGTAGAAAACTGGTTCATGCTACGGATTGTTTAGGTTACAGGTTTGAGTTTGGTACCAAAGTGATAACCTTTTGTACAGATACCGGCTATTGCAATTCAATTTTAAAATTATCAAAGAATGCCGATCTTCTAATGGCAGAATGTGCACTTGCTTCTGGCCAAAAAAGTGTTGTCTGGCCTCATTTAAATCCTGAGGAAGCTGCAGAAATAGCAAAACGATCCAATGTTAAGAGACTAGCATTGGTTCACTTTGATGCAGTTATTTATAACACTATGGACAAGAGAAGATTAGCAGAGAAAAGAGCGAAGGAAATATTTGAGAGCGTTGTTATTGCGAATGATGGAATGGTTCTTGAAATATAAAATCTGGTAATTAACAGTTGTGGCAAACTCAGAAAGCAAAAAATATCTTGTTTTTCTTGAATTCGTTGATGAGGTAGAAGTTTTTCTTAAGCAGTATGAAAATGATGTTCAATTAAATCGCGAGAATTTTGCAATAGTCTCTCTTCATCCACAGATAAAATCTCGCCTTCTGAGACGAAATATTATCTCTACAGACAGTTTTCATTTTTGTACCACCGAATCGCATCAAAAGCTCATTTGTATATTAGAGAAATATACTGATCAAATCAGAAAAGAATGTTCCATAAAAGATTCTCTTGGAGTGGAGAAGAATTATGCAGAGAATTTAATATTTTATCTTCGAGCGATACTTTCGTATTGGTTATATCAGGTAGACGTTGTTTCTAATGCAATAGAATACTACAAGCCGGATCTGATAATTGCTGTAGGTTCTGAACAGCCTTATGTTGAGAAAAGTCCAAGCTTAGAGACTAATGAGCGATATCTCACATATATAATAAATCAGATATGTTCAAAAATGGAAATCGTATACAGAAGCCTACCTCTTCAGATTTATTCTAAGGATTTAAAAAGAGGACTTCGTAAGTGGTTAAAAAGTGTTTTCAGTCGTATATTTTACGATATTTTAGAACTGGTTATTAAGCCTGAACAAAATTTGATTATCGTGCCTGCAATTGATTTTCAAATGGGAGAGGTTCTGAAGGTCTTAAAAACTAAAATGGGTGACAACTATAATTTTGCAGTTGTAAGTTTACCTTTTAAAAAGGCAATACATAATGTTTATGAAAAGCTCTTGGGTAATAAGAGAATGGAGTTTAATTATCTCCCTTGTTATATGAATAGGAGGGCTAAACAGGACACGGATTTTGTCAAACAGAAAGATGAATTCCGAAAGAAGTTTTTCAATATCATAGGAGAATGGCATTATCGGGGCGTTCATTTATATCCGTGGTTGAAACAAAAGTATAAATTCGGTTTAGAACCAGGAGTTATTGATGCTACGTATAATTTTTCTAATAACTTGAATGGATATTTAAATAGATGGAAGCCTATCTTTGTGTTTTCTCAGTTTTCGAGGGTGTTTCCAGGTGTGTTAGGTGAATTATGTAAAATCAAGGATATTCCTTCGCTCATGATACCACACGGTACATTTGTTCCTGTAACTGATGAGTATTCAAAGAAGGAGTGGCAGGAGAATGCCCTGGGTCTTATCAATACTCCATACAGGTATGTTGCAATTCAAACGCCATTAGCTGAGAAGTTTTTAGCAAGTATTTCAGCCCAAAATAAACCCGTGATAACTGGTCCAATATTATTTGGCAGAAAAATTAAGTCTTCCGACGATGTCAAGCAATTAAAGAGAAGATTTGCGCAAGAAAAGGATAAGGTAATCTTACATGCTGGAACGCCGAAAGATCGGAAGAGTGCACGATTAATAAATTTTGAAACTATTGACGAGTATGTAGATGGAATAGTTTCGTTGATAAATGCTGTGGATAAATTGAATGGGGCGTATCTTGTAATTCGGTTTCGTCCGATAGATGGGCTGAGTATCGAAGAGCTTAAGAATATTTTGCCAGAAGCTAAATCATATTCCATTGCTTCTGATGGTACTTTTGCAGATTATCTTTCCATTGCAGATCTACTTGTGAGTTTTTCTTCGACAACTATAGAGGATGCTTTGCAGAACGATGTTCCAGTGTTGCTTTATAATAAATACAATCGTTATCAGCATATCAGAGGGGTTATTTTATCTCCCAGTGTATCAAAAATTAAACCTTCAGCAGTATATAACGTAAATAGAGAACAGGACCTCTTGTTCGGTTTAAAGTGGATATTGACAAATCACTTATTCAAAGAAATCAATACGGAGAATTTATTCAAGGAATATAAATTTTCGCCAGATGAGACGGTAAAACTATCTGATTTCATTAATTTTATTTTAGAGTATCCAAAATTACAACATGTTGAGGCTACAGTTCCATAGGTTGATTTGTGGTAATGAAATAAATGAGTAACGGTCAATTCCAAAAGCTAGAGATCCTTGATTGTACCATTAGAGACGGCGGATATATCAATAACTGGAATTTTGATAAGAAGTTTGTAAGGGAAGTCTATAGATCTCTATCGAAGGCTGGTGTGGATTTTGTAGAGATAGGATTCAGAGGAACGGAAAAATATTTCGATAAAAATAAATATGGTTTATGGAGATTTTCACCGGAAGAGGTAATCCGTGAAATTACTGCTAATATTAATGGTGCTAAAATCGCGTTAATGGCGGATTACAACAAGATTGAATTGGATGATTTTTGCGATGCCAAAGAGAGTCTGGTGAAACTTGTGCGTGTTGCTGTTCACAGGGATAACTTGAAAGGTGCAATCGATTTACTCGAGAAGATAAAAGCGAAAGGGTACAAAGTATCTTTGAATGCAATGGGCTACACGAACTATACCGAGAGTGAACGCAGAGATTTTATGGATTTACTTAAGGATGCTAAAATTGATTATATTTATATTGCTGATAGTTACGGTTCTCTTTTTCCAGACCAGATAAAACCAATTTTTGAACCGCTGTTAGAGATATCAAATATTATAGTAGGTTTTCATCCCCATAATAATTTACAGATGGCTTTTGCGAATACTCTTGAAGCGATTAATTGTGGAGTCCATATCATAGATTCTACTATCTATGGCATGGGTAGGGCAGCGGGTAATCTTCCAACCGAGATTATTCTCTCGTTTTTTGAGAGGACGAAGAAGGACAGGTATAATTCCATTCCTGTATTAAATGTAATTGACAGATATTTCGTTTCTCTCCAGAAAGAAAATACATGGGGATATCAATTGCCGAGCATGTTATCGGGTATGTTTCAATGTCACCCTGATTATGCTAAGGCGTTAGTTGGTTTGAGGGAATATACTATCGAAGATATATGGAAGGCTATGGAATATATTAAACAGAAAAATCCGGTTGGTTTTTCAAAATTACTTCTCGATGAGCTTATAAATGAGGGCATTATTGGTGGCTCTGAGAAAATACAGATTAGAGAATGTTTATTAACTGATTCTGATAGAATTGCTCACAAAATATCGGCGATAACAGGCAAGCCGGATGTTCCTTATATTAACCGTCATAAAGGCAGGGATTTTTTAGTTATGGCTAACGGTCCGACCCTCAAAGAGTTTAAGACCAAAATTGACCAATTTATAGCTAAATATGACCCAATTATCCTTGCCGCTAATTATCTGGGTGGATTGTTCAAGCCGAATTACCATGCTTTCAATAATAAGAGAAGAATGATGTCCTATATTGATATGGTTGCACCTGAATCAAAATTGCTCATAGGACAGTATATACCAGACGAGATGATCGGAGAATACACAGATAGGGAGTACGAAAGAATTTACTATGTAGATGTGTTGAATGCAGATTTTAGCATTGTTGAGGGTGTTGTTACAACGAATTGTAGAACAATCTCCGTACTTTTAGTAGGTGTTGCTATGGTGATGGGTGCTAATCGGATATTCTGCGTCGGGATGGATGGGTATGTTGGCATAGATAAAAATAATTTTTACTTTTATCAGGAAAAAGATGAACAAGAAGACCAGGAGATGATTATAGAAAGACACCGCCGGTGTCAGGGGTTTCTAGAACAAATTGACGAAGATCTTAATAAGAGAGGACATGAAGGCATACACATTTTGACACCGACAAGCTATAAATCATTTTATAAAGGGTTCGGTAATTACATTTAAGGAGTCATTATGAAGATTGTAGGTATTATTCCCGCCCGTTATAAATCCAGCCGATTTCCAGGAAAACCATTGGTTGATATTTTTGGGAAACCTATGATACAGCATGTTTACGAACGTTCAGTTCAAAGCACACTTTTAAGTGAAGTTTATGTTGCAACAGATGATGAAAGAATTTTAAGTTCATGCAAAGAGCGGAATATCAGTGTCATAATGACGTCGAATAAGCACCCAACTGGAACCGACAGAGTGGCAGAAGTAGCTCAAACGATAGAGGCTGAAATTTATGTAAATATACAAGGCGATGAACCATTGATTTCGCCAAACAGTATTGATACAGCCATTAAAGGTCTATTGAATTTAACCCCTCAGACAGGAACAAATTTAATTAAGAAAATCGAAAATATGTCCGATTTAATTGATACTAGAGTTCCAAAAGTTGTAGTAAACGACAATTTTGACGCTGTTTTTCTTTCCAGACAAGCAATTCCTTATCCCAAAGGTCACATAGCACCAGATTATTACAAACAGATTTGTGTCTATGCCTTTACAAAAGAAACCCTTTTGCGTTTTAAGGGTATGAGGCAGAGTAGGAATGAATTAATAGAAGAAATTGAACTGTTGAGGTTTATTGACAATGGCATTCCTATACGTATGATAGAGGTATTTGAAGATACTATTGCAGTTGATGTTCCGAACGATGTTGTTAAAGTGTGTAACGTAATCAGGGGTTTTCAATAAGGTGAAATATACTGTCGATTCAATAATTTTTGATTTTGATGGTGTTATTCTCGAATCAAACCATGTGAGAACAGAAGGCTTTAAACTATTACTCGAAGGCAGGAAATATGATGCTGATACAGTGGCGCGGTTTATTCGTTTTCATGAAAAGAATGCAGGACTGTCAAGGTACTACAAATTAAGATACCTCTTTTATGAGATACTCAAACAGGAAATTGATGAATCCGTTGTATCTTCTCTCTGTAAGGAATATTCATCCCTCGTAAAACAAAAGGTAGCAAATTGTGAATGGGTTAAAGGGACAGAAGAGTTCTTAAAAAATAATTATCTCAAGTATAATCTTTTCATAGTTTCTGGCTCAGACCAAGATGAACTAAGAGACATATGCCGTGCAAGAAGTATTTCCAAATTTTTTAAGGAGATACTTGGCTCCCCGATAGATAAAAAATCAAATACCAATCATCTTATATCAAAATATCTTCTTAATCCTTGCCTAACCATTTTCATTGGTGACTCTATAAACGATTTTGAGGCTGCACAATCGGTCAGCATGAAATTCATAGCAAGAGATTCAGGGTCCTGTCGTGAATGGCACAAAGGCATTATTATTAAAGATTTATCATCTCTCCATACACACATTAAACCCCTTTCAGAAACAGTTAGATGAATAAGCCAAATGTATTATGGGTTTGCTGGAAAGAACCTGAGATTCCGCCTGAAGATAATATTCCTGTCCTGAGTTTTCTGAGCCCCGGGAAAGAGGATTACATGAAAAACCGGTTTCACGGTAAAGTGCTATCCGCAAATGAAATTGCCCATGAAGTAAAAGACACGGCCCGTGAAATATATGTAAACCTGATAGCAAAGATTGGTGCTATCCCGGTAAAAAACGGAAAAACGTTACGACAGGCATTGATAAACAAAGACGGCTTTAGTCTTTGGTGGTTTCATAAGGCCTCAGAAAAGGACTGTGAAAGTGATCCAACATTCAAGTTTATAATAGAAATACTTATTATTAATTTAGTTGCAAATTCGGTTAACGCTAAAAAAATTGTTTTATACCGTGCATATCGAGAAATAGCAAATATATTGAGTGATCTTTATAAAGTAGAAAAAATTGAATGCCGCAGGAAGTATAATTTTACATGGTTGTTTGTAAAAGGGATATTTTCCCGTTTAAAGTACTTTTTTACATTCTTAAAGAAATGGGTTGTTATAAAAAGGGTTCTCAAGGAATTGCCTGAGAATTCTTTTGATATAGCTTTTTCTGGTTTTTGGGATTGGAGTGTTAAGGAAAATAACGTAACCGGAGAACTCGATGACCGTTTCTTTAAATCTTTACCAGAAAAGCTAGTGTCTAAAGGTCTGAGAATAGGCTGGTTTTTATGGTTTGAGCCATACTTTGAACCTTTTAATAAGGATCGGAAATTAAAGGATGTGCTTCAACCAATAAAAAAGCGCGACAATTTAATATTATTACAACAGTTCATTAAGCTGAGAGAACTAATAAAAGTAATGTTAAATATTAAACCATATTTAGTATTTTTATATTTTTGCAGATGTAATGAGTTCAATAGTGCGTATGTTGAAAAAGGGATTAACTTTTCTTCGTTGTTAAAATCGCAGTTGCATTATGGTTTTTTAAATTCAACGATTCCACATTTGGAGTTAGTTTATAAGGCGAGTAAGAAGGCGTTTAGAAAATATAAACCGAATATATTGATAAGCTTTCAGGAGCTTTTTTTACAATCGAGAGCTGTTTATGCAGCAGCACAAAAATCTGGTAAGAATGTCGTTAGTTGTACTATTCAGCATTCAAGCTATAGCAGAGAAAAGACCTTTGTTGTTCTTGAACCAAATATTGAATACGGTGGATACCCGGATAATTGTTCGGTGCCCAAACCAGATTATATCTTTGCTATGGGAGAATTGGGTAAAGAGATTTTTTTAGAGAGCGGTTTCCCAGAAGATAGAATATTTTTAACGGGTTCATCCAGATATGAACATATAAATACTAGTAATACGAACAGGAATAAGAAATTAGATAAGAAAATAAATATACTTTTGGTAACTTCCCTTGACATGGGAACAGAGATGGAAATGGTTGAAGCTGTTTACGTAGCAGCAGAAAATATGCAAGATGTTCAACTATTTTCTAGAAGCCATCCTTTTGCAAGAATGGAAAATCATCCCAAATTCCGCATATACAAGGATAGAATACAAATTACAAATGGAACATTAGATGAAGATTTAAATAAAGCAGATTTAATAATATTTTCATACTCAACCGTAGCTGAAGAGGCTTTTATAAAAGGAATTCCTGTATGGCAGTGGTGTTCCAGTGGTTTTAACGGTTCTGTCTTTAGAGATTTAAAGGTCATTCCATCATTTAATTCTATTACTGAATTAAGGCGATCTTTAAAGGAATTCATAAGTAATCCAATGTCATTTATCCCTGACAATGAAACAAGGGCCTTTACGTTAAAGAAGTGTTTTTTTAATGTTAACGGATGTATAAATGAAAGGATTGCTGATATTTTAAGTTCGCAAGTGTATAAAGCAAATCTGCCGAGTCATGTTGATAGTAGGTAAATGGAACTATGAATGTTTTTAATCGCCTTTTAAAAAAAATCTTAGCTCAATTAGGTTTTTTAAATCCTTTTCGTGAACCATTTAAAGAGATTGAATTTGAAACAACCACTTTCTGTAATAGAAAATGTGTGTACTGCCCAAATAGCAAATATGAAAGGACCGGTTCCGAAGATGGTAGATACATGAAAGAAGAGGTGTTCGAAAAGTTATTGAGCGATCTTTCGGATATAGATTTTCAAGGTCTGATTGCTCCACATTTATATGGCGAACCGCTAACAGATCCAAGATTGGTAAGCTGGATATCAAAAATCCGCAAAACCCTTCCAAAATCCAGAATAAAAATCGTTACCAATGGAGATTTTTTTGATGAAAAAAAATATATCGAGCTTACTAACGCGGGTACTGATTATTTTTATATATCTAAACATAGTTCTCGCCTTCCTCAAAATGTTACACATCTAATGAGTACTTTAAAAGAAGAAGAACGCTTAAAAAGATTTAAAATATTCGATTATTACGAAGATTTTAAAAATAAACAAATAATGTTAAACACAAGAGGTGGAGAAGTTCATTTGAAAAAGGATTCGCTTCGTCATCCAATTTGCTGTGAATATGTATCTTACCCTGTAATAAATACTTTTGGAGACCTTATTCTATGTTGTAATGATTATCATAGTCGATATGTGTTTGGTAATATTATGAAACGTCATTTGCTTGAAATCTGGCAAGACCCATATAATATCAAACTGCGGAAGAGAATATATAAAGGTTGTTTTGATTTACCAATATGCCAGAACTGCTGGATATAATTTTGAAGTAAGGGGTTGGATGTGTCTAACAACTCATTATTAAATTTGAAAACACATTTTAAGGGATTAATGCCACCATACATAAAAAATAGCATAAAAAAATTAGCTATGCCAATTTTTGTAAAAAAAAGGCTCAGAGAATGGAAGGGTATTCCGGATATTGTTTTAATAGAAAATACTAATCATTGCAATGCGAAATGTGTTATGTGCCCGCATGGTAAAATGAAGCGTAAAAAAGGCACGATGTCTTTTGATCTTTACAAACATATAATTGATGAATGTGTAAACCTTGGTATTCAAAGAATTCAAATTACAGGAACAGGAGAGCCATTGCTTGATCCTCTACTTTTTGAAAGGATTCGTTATGCAAAAAATGCAGATATTAAAGAGGTAAATATATTTAGCAATGCAAGTTTATTAAACCATGAAAATCAAGAATTACTATTAACAAGTGGGGTAGATTTGATTTTCCTGAGCATCGATGGCTTTACTTCTGAGAGTTACGAAAATATCCGGGTTGGTTTGTCTTTTGAAGTAGTAAAAGAAAATGTGCTTTCCTTATTAAGGGGAAAAAAATCAAAAGGGAATTATAAGCCAATTATTATAGTTGGAGGATTAAGAGTAAAGGGTGACGCATCAGCATTTTTGAAAAATAATTTTTGCGAAGAAATTAATAAATTAAGTGATGGAATTTGGGTTGGCGAACATGGAGATGTACATGATTGGTCAGGAAACGTAGAGGGCATTCATTATCGTCGCGTTCCTTGGTATAATCTGCCGTGTCGTAGACTTTGGGACGCATTATCTATTCTTTGGGATGGGAGAGTAGATTTGTGTTGTATAGATTATGAAGGGACAGTGAACTTGGGTAATATTGAAAAGCAATCAATAAGAGAACTTTGGAATGAACAAAGGATCAAAGAGGTAAGAGGTTATCACCTGAATAAACAATTTGAGAAAATAGAGATTTGTAAAAACTGTTTTGAAAGGCCGTCCTGGATACCAAAAAACATAGAAAGAATCTTAGATGATTTTTAATTATATGGTTAGCGTTATAATTCCAACGTATAATTCAGCCCACATTTTAGGAGATTCTCTTGGTAGTGTTTTAAGTCAGACATTTAAAAATTGGGAAATTGTTTTGGTAGACGATGCTTCTCAAGACAATACACCAACCGTTGTTGAGAAATTAACCAAAAATAACAATTTAAATGGACGTTTAAGGTATATTAGACATAAAAAAAATATGGGTGTATCCTCAGCAAAGAATACTGGTATAAAAGCAGCAAAAGGTGGACTAATTTCATTTCTTGATGCGGATGATATTTGGTATCCTTATAAATTAGAAAGAGTAATAAATATTTTTTCCAAGTTTCCTGAAATAGATCTTGTTTGCCATAATGAATTTTTATCAGTTAATGGTGCTGTTAAACAAAAGCTTGATTATTCAAAGAAAGCTGCTGGGGTTAATTTAAAAGATAATGAGCAGGTTTATAAAAAACTTTTTCTTGTGAATTTTTTATCGACTTCAGCTGTAACTGTAAAAAAGCATTGTTTGGAAAGAGAGTTGTTTGATGAAACACTTGTAGTTGCAGAAGATTATGATCTTTGGTTAAGGCTTTCTAGAAGATGTAAGTTTTATTTTCTTGATGAGTTTTTGGGTGAATATCGTAAAATTATAGATAACTCTTGCTCATTGAGTAGTGATATTAAACGAATGTATAAAGATGCAATTAAAGTGTTAAATAAAAATAGAAAATGGATTGGGAAAGGTACTTTTTATAGCAGAGTTCTACAGATTTATTTACAAATAATATGGAGACTCTTGAAAATGAAATGTCAAAGGTTTACCCTTCGATTTCATTGAAGACTTCGAAATAGGTTGAAAAATATAACTCCGATTACTAACACTCGTTTTGAAAAAATTCCTGCTTGCTGTATAATTTTTATCCTTGATTAACAGAGAGCAGTATAAAAGTTTCGCCGCATCCATGAAGTTCAGATATTTTGCAGGTTACGCAAACCCAGTATTAACTTTATTTCATAAAATACATTCTTTTTTAAACAGGAATTGTTTCGGCGGCGTAAGAATATTACTATATCATCATATTCCAGAAAACAAAATAGCGCTTTTCAAAAACCAGTTACATTATCTTTCCACTAAATATCATTTCATAACTCCGAGTCAATTCCAAGGTTTTGTTAATGGAGAACATTCATTTTCAGATTTAAAATTACTGATAACCTTTGATGATGGTTTTAAATCTAATCGTTTAGTTGCAGAAGAGATTTTGCAACCATTGGGGATTAAGGCTATTTTTTTTGTTTCAACCGATTTTATAGAACTGCTGGATAGTGAAAAACAAAAAAGATTCATTACACAAAAAATATATAATTTTAAGATTGCGCATTTTTGCGTTACATCGGATATGAGACCATTAACATGGAAAGATTTAGAATACTTGGTAAAGCAAGGGCATTCTATTGGCTCTCATACAAAAAGCCATAGCCGTCTTTCTGCGTTATCTTCCAAAGATAAACTTTATGGTGAAATTATTGAAAGCGGAGATATATTAGAGCGGAAATTAAAGATTCCTATTACCTGTTTTGCCTATCCATTTGGAGATATAGATAGCATTAATAAATCTGCTATGGACTTAATTAAAGAACGCTATAAATATTGTTTTTCAGGAATAAGAGGCGCAAACTATTATCCTGTTTGCAAATATGCCATCTTTCGAGATTCGATTTCAATTGATGACCCATCACAGTATCTCCGACTAATAATGGAGAATGGGCTTGATATTGTTTATCGGAAGAAGGCAAGAAGATTGATAAAATTAACACGTGATAACTTCCAATAGATTTAGTATACCTGTAACAACATTACCTCATGTACGGCATTTATTATCCAGTGTATTAGCACAGCGGTCTTCAGGTAAATTATGGTGCCATCCTGGGCAAAAAGTTTTTTTTTCCTACGGAAGTGCCTGGGGTATATCGGAGGCTATAAAAGCTTTACTAAAATTTAGGGGAAAAGCTCAGGGTGTTATTTTTTTACCAGATTATTTTTGTAATCAGGCATTAATGCCCTTACGACTCCAGCCAGTACAATTAGCATTTTATCCTGTAACAGAAAATCTCAATCCTGACTGGTCTTTAATGGGCAATCTCATCACTCAGTATGGCAGTCCAGATGTGTTTATACTAGTTCATTATTTTGGTTTTCCCGGTGAAATAACGAGGGCCACCCAATTTTGCCAACAAGTGGGAGCAGAACTTTTAGAAGATGGAGCACATGTTCTCATGCCATTTGGAGAAGTTGGTAAGAATAGTTGGGTTACAGTATTCAGTCCATATAAATTACTGCCTATTCCCAAAATAGGCATTGTTGTGACTTCTGAAAAGAATGAAATCTACAAAGAGAAATATTGGGGGGGGGGAAAATTTGATATTGATGTATGTAAATGGATAGGAAAACGTTCTTTACAATCTTTTCTAACCTACTGTAAAATTTCCTGGAGAAATGGTAAGGTAGCACAATTTGAGTTGGATATAGAAACAGAATTTAACGAAAATCTTACAATCAGTACCTTTCCATTGCAGTTGTTAAAAATATTGGAATCTAAATTAAGCGGATATAAAATCATTAGAAGGGAGTATTATAAAATTATAGAAGAGCAAATATTATTGATTAAAAATGATGTTGCTAATCCAGTTTTCTTATCACTTCCCGACGATGTTTGTCCTTATTTGTTTCCAATGCGTATGCATTCAAGTATTATTGAAAATGTTTATTATAGTTTAAATAGAATGGGGATTCCTGCCCAAACATGGCCTGATTTACCTCCGGAGATAAAAGAGAATCCATATAATAAAATAGCTAAAAAATTACGTGGCAGTATATTAACAATTCCAATTCATCAAAGTCTTACTAAAAATCATATTGAATATATAGCACATAATTTACATGATGTAATATTAGAAGCGTTAAGAAATAAATGATTGCTAATATTAAAATGGTAACGTTAGAAAATAAAAAAGATTGGAATGAATTGCTTCTTCGGTGTAGTAATGTGAATATGTTGCAGACATGGGAATATGGAGAAGCAAAAAAAAATACCGAAGGCTGGATACCAGTAAGAAGTATGTTTGTTGATGTAGACAAGCCTATAGGTATTGCTCAAACTTTAACTAAAAAAATTCCATTATTGGGAGGAATTGCACGGATTAATCGTGCCCCTATAATCATCTCGACAAACCAAAAATCATATATTGATTGCACAAAACGAATATTACAGTTTCTTTACTATTATTGGGTTAAACAAAAAAAAATGGTTTTGTTTATTGCACCAAATATTTCTCAAAGCGAAATTTGTCAGGATATGATGTACGAATTAGGTTACAATCGTACCGAAAGGAATGTATGGACATCAATTATAATAGATTTATATTCTGACGAAGTTATACTACGGAACTATCTGCGTCAAAAATGGCGGAACTTATTGAATAAATCTGAGAAAAATGGGCTGGAACTTGAAATAGGAAATTCAGATGACGACTTTACTTTCCTTATGGAAAAATATGAAAAGATGAAGAAAACAAAAAACTTTGCAGGTATGTCTGAAAAACTTATACTTGAAATTAAAAATGTAACGTTTGACCAATCATCGATGTTGGTGGTATATGCAGTAAAAGATGGAGTGAGGGTTGGTGGCATTCTTGTACTCGGATGTTTTGATACTTGCCATTATCTCATTAGTTGGAATAGCCCTGAAGGTAGAAATTATCAATCAAATTATTTTCTTCTTTGGCAGGCCATCTTAATATTCAAGAAAAGAGGGTGTCGTTGGTTTGATTTAGGCGGGATAGACGAGAAATTGATTCCGGCTATAACTCATTTCAAAAGAGGGCTTGGTGGCAAGGAATATGCTTTAATTGGCGAGTACAAAGCATTTCCCCAAGGATTCACTTACTGGGTAGCAAATAAGTTTATGGGAGTGGTATTAAGGTGTCGTGGAGGGTAGTTCTGCAGGGGTATATGGCGTTATTGGTTAAGTCGGTTATTTACCTGTATTTGGAAATCGAGTAGCTGTGAGTTTCTTTTATTATTAACCGGATGTTTTTAGAAGACATTGCACTGGATTTGTGTTAATTTGAATCAAGTTGGGAAGTTCAACTTGAATTAGGGGATGTTTGGTATGAATACCGGCTGTATCTATTCTGTAGAAGATTGTAGTTCTTCTGATCGGCCAATGCCCTCTTTTTCGTCAATACCATTTGGTATTTCCTACGTTGCTACGTCACTAAAAAAAGCTGGACACAATGTAAAGATGTTGGTATTTACACCTCAAACTGATATCTTTAAGAAGCTCAATACGTTTATAGCAAAAAATAAACCACAGCTATTTTGTCTGACAGCCGTTACATCTCAATATCACGTAATCAGTGACATTGCAAAGAAAATAAAAGAAATTGATTCTTCGATACATACAATAATAGGAGGTGATCACGCCACATTAAATCCAAACGAGACTATTAAAGAGCTATATTTTGATGCGATATGTGTTGGTGAAGGTGAAAGAGCTATTGTTAAATATGCCTCTCTTATTGAAAGAGGTGTTCCATATGCTGAAATCAATAATCTATGGATTAAGGAAAAGCATGGTCGTTTGATAAAAGGTCATCAAGATTCCTTCATTCAAGATTTAGACAACTTGCCATATATTGACAGAGAAATGTGGGATGAATGGGTTTTTGACGAGAACAGAATGCATTCAGTTCTTCTAGGGAGAGGTTGTCCTAATAAATGTACATATTGTTCTAATCATGCTTTATCTCAAGCCTCTAGCGGTAAGTATGTTCGATTTAGGTCGCATGAAAATGTGATTGATGAAATGCATTCCATTGTAAAACGCTATCCATCAGTAAGGAGTATATTTTTAGAAGCTGAAACTATTGGTGTTAATTTGAAATATACGTACGAAATGTGTGAGCATTTAGCAATATTTAATTTAAAATACAAAAGTGCAATAAGTTTTGGAACAAATATCGCGATTAATAAAAATTTAGCTTATAATGAAGAATTATTATGGAAGTTAAAAAAGGTAAACTTTGACTTTATCAATATTGGGCTTGAGTCTGGATCAGAAAAAGTCCGCAATACTATTTTGAAAAGACCAAAGTATTCCAATAAGGACATCATTAATTTTTGTAATTTAGCAAAAAAGTGTGGTATTAGTGCTAATCTGTTTGTTTTGATGGGTATTCCAGGTGAAACATTATCAGATTATAAAGAAACCCTTGATTGCGTGCGTGAATGTAATCCAAATCATGTCTATTTATCTATTTTTTATCCGTATCCTGGTACTAATTTATACTCGGAAGCTAAAAAAATGGGTCTACTCAAAGCGGATATTATCGATACAGTGATGGAACGTAGAAGAGCGGTATTAGATATTCCTGGTTTTTCAAAAAAACAAATCAACCGGGAATATCTCTTATTTCCTTACAAGGTATACAAGAGAAAAAAGGCGTTATACAAAATATTGGCACAAATTTTAAGAAACTATATAGGTATGCATCCCGGACTTAATTTGTGTTATAGAAGAGTATTTAATAATAGTTACCTAAAAGTATTACAAGAAAAATTTAACAATTTTCATCGGTAAAAACTTATCCTGGGTACATGGTATGAATCATTGTGCTCTTGAGTAGTATTTTAGATAAAAAAGTATTAGGGTTTTTCTTATAATCATCGGATGCGTATTGCAATAAATGCCTTGTCTGCAGTAGCAGGGGGCGGTGTTACTTATTTAAATAAATTATTTAGACATTTATCAGAAATAGACAATGGTAATGAATACCTTATCATTACTACAAGAAAAGGGAAAAAGGTACTTAAGGCAGATTATAAAAATTTCCAAGTATTATTTTTTAAATTTCCGAGTATTTCTCCTGTATTTCGGCTTTTTTGGGAGCAGTTCTATCTATGGTACATTTTAAAAAAGAATAAAATAAATGTTCTTTATTCTCCGGCAAATATTGGTTTGATTTTTTTTCAATTTCCCACAGTTGTTATGATACAAACGGTAGCCCCTTTTCATCCTGAAATGATAAGAAAACAAAATATTTATTATCGTTTAAAATTTAATATCTTAAAAGTATTAACGACATCTTCTGTTAGGAGAGCCAAAAAAGTTATATTTATTTCTAATAAAGCAAGAAAGGAAATAAGTTTTTACTATAACCTGAAAGAGGAAAATACGTCTCTTATATACCACGGCAGAGATTTGTTATTCACACCGGATCTGGATAGGAACCATTTGACGGAAATTAAAAAGAAATATAATTTGGATAAATTCATTCTTTATGTATCGAATATATATAGGTATAAAAATTTTTCCGAGTTAATTCTTGCATTTTCGCTAATTAAAGACCAAGTTGATTCCCATATAAAACTTGTGCTAGTTGGGAAGAGTTTTGATGATCAATATACACAATCGCTTAAGAACCTTGTTTTAGCCAAACAAATGAAAGATCGCATTATCTTTTTGGATCATATACCATATGAAGAATTACCTTATTTTTATTTACTTTGCCACTTATTTGTGTATCCATCGACATGCGAGAATTGCCCAAATATCTTAATTGAAGCAATGGCGTGTGGGGCACCTATTCTATCATCAAATATCGAGCCAATGCCTGAAATTTGCCAGGATGCTGCGGTGTACTTTGACCCATTTAAGCCGCAGGATATTTCTGAAAAAATAAAAAAAGTGTTGTTTGACAACAATTTAATACAAAATTTAAAACAGCTTTCATTGAAAAGGGCTAATTGTTTTAGCTGGGATGAAACTGCTAAAAAAACGCTGTGTATATTAGAAAGTAGTAATTGAAATAACTTTTTGGCTATAAATAATGCATAAAGAAAAAGTTTTAATCATTAAGCTAGGTTACTCAGAAACATTGGACGGTGAGATAGGAATGATAACAAGTCTTGGAGATGTGCTCAGGAGTACCGTGTTACTGCACCTTTATAAAGGTGCTCATGTTACTTGGCTTGTAGATGAGAATGCATTCCCACTGCTCAGAGGGAATCCTTTTATTCACAGGATACTTTCCTATAACATAACTTCTATACTGCAATTACAGTCAGAACGATTTGATACAGTTATCAATTTAGAAAAGGTGCCAGGATTATGTGCTTTTTCAGATTCTCTTAATGCATGGCGACGGTATGGTTTCAGGTTTGATCCAGAAAACGGCGTTGCCCTTGCCTATGACGGGTCACAACATGTACTGGAAATTTGTATGGATCCTGAATATAAGAAAAAAACACAAAAATATTGGGAAGAGATTTTATTTGAGATGGTAGGAGCAAAATGGCAAGGTGAAAGCAGTCTCTTGGGGTACAAGCCTAAATCCTCTGTTATTTACGATATAGGTTTTAATTATGATGTTGGTAAAAAATGGCCTAATAAAGCATGGCCTATGGAATACTGGAAAGAACTTGAAAGGCTTATTGGTAATAAATTTACAATATCTTGGCAACAAGGATTGAAAGACATCGAAGAATATTTTGAATGGATAAATTCTTGTCGTATAATTGTTACTAACGATAGTTTAGGAATTCATATAGCTTATGCATTAAATAAAAAGATAATTGCTTTATTTGGTCCTACTCTTGAGGCAGAAATGTATATACCTGATGGTATAAAACTAGTACCACGTGTTGATTACAATTGTATACCTTGTTTAAAACCAAGATGTATCCAAAGCAAATCATGTATGAATTATATTGAACCCAAATTGGTTTTTGAAACAATTCAAAACATTATAAAAGATAGGTGACTGCTTAACAGCCAAATAATTATCAAGGATTAAAAGAAATTAATGAATCAAAGATATTTACACCAATTCCTTAATTGTTTGAAGGTAGGCAGAATTCTATTACAAGATTATTCAGAATTTGACTTTTACTAGGTTTTAGAGATACAAAATACCATCAAGAAGGTTGCGGCAGAGCGGTTTATACACGATTTTACGTTATTTCTAGTGTGGTACGTCTTAAATAAGTTTACTTATGACTTTACACCGTAAAAGGATTCCATTATAATGTTAATTAATGAAGAAAGCGGAACCTATTCAG
>MHXP01000126.1:0-10765 GCA_001824485.1 Planctomycetes bacterium GWA2_39_15
CATCTTGACGTCTGCCACACGGACAAAAGGTACTCTGGTATACATGACCTCTAATTGCGCAATTGGCATCTTGATCACAATAACCTGTATAAAAAATGCAAGGATTGAGTATTTCCATGCCCGCGCTATCCTGTCGTTGACCATATCAGACCAGATTTTTCCCGGAACAACAAATGGCAATACCATTGCTAAAATGTAAGCAGGGGTAAGGTACATAAAAACCGGTGATTTAAACGATTCCATGGTTAATACATCCGTGACCAGCAAGGCGACAACAGGCGTGAAAACAATACTTAAACCTGCTATGAATCGGGTGGGAATATTCCGCATCAAGTAAGCAGTCCGCTGCGGCAGTCTTTTCAAAAACCAATCCCCTAGTTTCCACTCCCATTCAGAAATAGTGCCAACAGGACAAATCCAACTGCAAAAGCCTCTCCTGAAAAAGATAGCAGTCAGAAGTAACGTTCCAAAGATAACAAAGCCTGCCGGGTGTATGGGATTTATTTTACCCGTTCCGAAAAAATATTTTGTGCCCATGAGGGCGCTAATCGGCAGGAAGGATTCGACTCCGGGTGGTCTCAGCATGTAAAATCCTTTTCCACCTGCTTCACAGTATTTGACGAAGGTATAAAACTGCCAGCCAATAACGAGCACTACAATAAAGAATGCTATTTGTATAGACCAACGCAGTCTCTGTGAGTTAAGGTTGTTTTTCTTACTTCTACCAGGTTTTTTTATATCAGGATGTTTATTTTCACTATAATTTTCATGGACGGATGTGGATGTTGAATGTCGTTGTTTAACTTCTTCCAAGTAGCAACCTCCCTAAATATTTATGTATCGTCTATAAATACTTTGTCAGATAGTATTGTAATAACGGTCTAAAATATTATAATAATCGAAATCCGCCTTTGTATGCAAGCAATTTTGAGTATTTAAAGAGTAGAAACAAACCTTTCTTTCTATGATATATGTAAGAAAGGGAAGGGACATATTCCTTGATTTTGACATCGTATTCTGATATTTTCATAAAAACTGATTTAACCAGGACATAGATTTTCGCGGATATATACAGATAACTTTGAGTTCCTTTAATACTTAGTATCCTGATAATCTGCGTTCATCTGCGTCCAAAATTCACATAAAATATAAAAATGGAAAAATTACTAAAACTGTCATCCATATATGATATCCTAAAAAAAGCGGAGCATGGCGAGCGATTGAGCTTTGAAAACGGTGTACGTCTTTTTAAGTCCAACGACATCCTCCATATAGGCCATATTGCAAATATTATCCGTGAGAAAAAAAATGGCAACAAGGCTTATTATATTATCAATCGTCACATAAACTACTCCAATATTTGCAAGAATCGGTGCAAATTCTGTGCATTTAGCAGAGACAAGGAAGAGGCTGGTTCATACGAGATGGATATGGAAGAAATTCTGGAAAAAGCCATAGCTGCCGCAGAAGAAGGCGCAACGGAGTTACATATCGTTGGAGGATTACACCCAGACCTTCCATTCGATTTTTATGTAAAGATGATTGGCGAGATACACGAAAGATGTCCTGACGTACACATCCAGGCATTTACTGCTGTAGAAGTTGAACATCTATCTCAGATGGCAAAACTTCCGGTTCGTCAAACGTTAAAAATACTCAAGGAGGCTGGGCTTGGTTCCTTGCCCGGAGGTGGAGCTGAGGTGTTTTCCCCTAGAATCCGCGAGCAATTGTGCCCTGAAAAACTCAGCGGTGAAGGGTGGTTGCGGGTAATGCGTGAGGCGCATAAACTGGGATTACGAAGCAATGCAACGATGCTTTACGGTCATGTAGAGACACCTGAGGATAGGATTAATCATCTTATCAAGCTTAGGGAACTTCAGGATGAAACAGGTGGATTCATGTCCTTCATCCCGCTTGCGTTTCATCCTAAAAATACTGAACTATCAAACCATTCCGGTACCACAGCCATGCTGGATTTGAAAGTGATCTCAATCAGCCGATTAATGCTCGATAACTTTGATCACATCAAGGCGTTTTGGATAATGCTGGGAATTAAACTATCTCAGGTTTCTCTTAGTTTTGGTGTGGATGATATTGACGGAACGGTACAGGAAGAAAAAATTACCCACGCCGCTGGCGCTGAAACACCGGAGGCACTGTCTGTTCACGAAATCATTAAGCTGATTAAAGAAGCTGGTCGTGAGCCTGTGGAACGGGATACGCTGTATAACGCGGTAAAAAGAATACAACAAAATTTTATACTTCAAAAAGCATAGACTAACATTTTGATAAATAGGAGTCTTTATAATCAATGACTGCATTTCCAAAACTTTTCAGTTCATTTAAAATTGGTTCTTTAAACATAAAAAATCGCATGGTGATGTCCCCTATGGAAACACATTTATGCGATAAAGAAGGTTTTGTTACAGAAGAGATTATTGCCTATTACAAAGAACGTGCTTTGGGTGGGGTAGGTTATATTACTTTAGAAAATACTAGTGTAGATCCCGCTGGCAGGGTTAACGATGGCATGTTATGTATTCACGACGATAAATTTATAGCGGGATTAAAAATGTTAACAGACTGCATCCATGTAGTGGGTGGGAAAGTTGTTTTACAACTGAGCCATGCAGGAAAGGAGGCATTGCCATATTATACAGGATTGAAAACAGTGTCCCCTTCTGCAATTCCAAGCCCTTTAACCAAGGAAATGCCAAAGGAATTAACCATTGAAGAAATTAAATCCATAGTCAATAAGTTTACCGATGGCGCTGAACGTGCCGTAAAAGCTGGGTTTGATGGCGTTGAAATCCATATGGCGCATGGCTATCTGGTTAATCAGTTTCTTTCTCCAGAATCCAATATAAGAACAGACGACTACGGTGGTGACACTATACGGCGTTCACGATTTGCGAGGGAAATTGTAGAAAATATCAGGAAGCAATCGCCTAAGGACTATCCTGTAATTTGCCGAATAAGCGCGGACGAATACACCGATACTGGACTAAAGCCTGAAGAAAGCAAAGAAATAGCAAAGATTCTTGAAAAGGCAGGTGCCAGTGCAATTCACGTTTCGGCATGCAACTATGCGTCCGCATTTTTTAACATACCGTGCTATTATTTAGAAGAAGGATGTTTTATTCATCTTGCGGAGGGTATTAAGTCTGCTGTAAAAATACCGGTGTTGGCTGTGGGCAGAATTATGAATCCTGCTATGGCTGAAAATATTTTAAAAGATAACAAGGCAGATCTCGTTGTGTTTGGACGCATACTTATTGCTGATCCGTATTTTCCAAACAAGGTAAAAGATGGCCGACTTGACGACATAAGAACCTGCCTGAGCTGTAACCGGTGTATCGAAAGCATTTCTGATAAAAAGCTCGTATGTACAGTCAATCCATATATTGGAAAAGAAGGCACCTCCGGTTTGAAAAAAACCATAAAACCAAAGAAAATACTGATTATTGGGGGTGGACCAGCAGGATTATCTGCTGCGCATATATTGTCCAGCCGTGGTCATAACGTTAGTTTATGGGAGAAGGAATCTCAGCTTGGAGGCAGCTTCCGTTTTGCCTCTATGGCGCCCAAAAAAGAACCGATGAGGAAGTTTCTCGATTATTTAATAAGACAGGTAAAAAATACAAATACCAAAATTCAACTAAATAAAGAGGCAACAACGGAGGCTATTAAACAGTTTGCAGCCGAGGTGGTCGTTCTTGCGCATGGCGCTAAACATGTTCCGGTTGAAATAAATGGTACGCAACGCAATGACGTTCTCAATGTTAAAAATGCCTTCTTATCTGCTGATTCACTTGGAAATAATATAGCAATTGTTGGAGGAGGTCCGGAGGGTTGTGAGCTTGCAGACTTCCTTGCCTCCAGAGGCAAGAAGATAACCGTTATAGAGATGATGCGTGTTCTTGGGTTAGGATTGGTTGCACACCCTCGTTATCATGTTCGTGAACGTCTTAATAAGATGGGCGCTAAACTACATATCAATACAAAGGTCACAGAGATTGGGCATAATTACCTGGTTGTCAGTCGCCGAAGAGAGCCAGACCAGGAACTGGAAGGTTTTGATAATATCGTTATACCCACACTCCATAAATCCAACACTGCCCTTGCCGAATCTATTCGAACCATTGTCCCAGAGGTTTATATTGCTGGTGATGCTGTAGAAGGCCGTACGGCGCTAGAAGCTATTGCTGAAGGTGTTGAGATCGGAATGAAAATATAGGGAAACTGAAACTAGACAATGAAGAAAACAGTTGTCATTGGGTTGGATGGTACTCCGTATAGTCTCATCCTCAAGTTAACTCAGCAAGGCATATGTCCAAATTTATCAAAATTAATACCCACAGGTTCTCTTCTTGAGATGAAGTCAACCCACCCCGCTGTATCCTCAGTAGCGTGGGCCTCCTTTATTACCGGGATGAATCCAGCCAAACACGGTATTTTTGGTTTCATGGAAAGAGTTCCCAATAAATATGACGTATACTTTCCTAATTCCAGGCACATAATGGGAATGCCTCTTTGGGATATCCTTCGCGATTATAACAAGCGGTCTATTGTAATTAATATGCCGTCAACGTATCCAGCCTCAGAAATGAATGGCATCCTCATAGCCGGATTCGTAGCGATAGACCTTGCCCGCGCATCGTTTCCAAGTTCAATTGTACCCACTTTGAAGGAAATGGGGTACAAAATCGATGTTGAAACACAACTCATTCATGAATCAAAGGACAAACTGTTTGACGACTTATTTCTAACACTGGAAAAGAGAACCCAAGCAATCCTCCACTTTATGAAGAATGAAGTTTGGGATCTTTTTATTGGAATATTTACAGAAACAGATAGATTACATCACTTCTTTTGGGAATCCTTGGAAAGAAACGACCAGAAATACAGTCCTTTGTTTTTAGAGTATTATAAAAGAATAGATGCCTCTATCGGTAAGATTATGGAAAATATAGATGGCAAGACCACTCTTATTCTTTTGTCTGACCATGGATTTTGTGGGCTAAAACAAGAGGTATACATAAATTACTGGTTAAAAGAAGAGGGTTTTTTGAAATTCAAAACAAACCAGCCTAAATCTTTATCCGACATAGGCGAAGGGTCGAGGGCATATTGTCTGGATCCTGGAAGAATCTATATAAACCTAATAGGTCGTGAGCCAAATGGGTGTGTAGAATTAGGTAATGAATATGAACAATTGAGGGACACGCTGATATCCAAACTAACGGAACTCAAAGACCCTGAAACAAAAATAAACATAATTGATAAAATACACAAACGGGAAGGAATTTATAAAGGAAAATATTTCGATATTGCGCCTGACCTTGTTATAGAACCTAAACATGGTTATGATTTAAAAGGGGCAATCAATAAAGAGTCACTTTTTAGTAAAGGCATTTTTAGCGGCATGCACACCTATGACGATGCTTTTGTGTATGTTAATAATAAAAACATTATAAAGTACCCTTTAGAAATTATTGATGTTACTGCTACCATCTTAGATTCATTGGATATTCCAATACCTGACGATATTGATGGCGTGAAATTTGTGAAATGGAATTAACTATTATTGGTTCAGGCACGGGAATACCGTCTGGAACAAGGGCGTATCCAGGCACTCTTTTAAAAATGATACATAATTTTGAAATGAGTTGAATTATGAGAAAATCAAAGTGCCATAACAATGAGGCGTATGCCTTTATTGTTACCGACATGTTAAATGATTTTGTCAATAAAGGAGCGCCTCTTGAAGTTCCAAAGGCAAGGACAATCATTAATAATATTAAAAAGGAGATATTTCGGGCAAGAAAGCATGGCATTCCCATTATCTACTGTTGCGATACACATAAAAATAACGATCCGGAATTTAACTTGTGGCCCAGGCACGCCGTGAAAGGAACGGAAGGAGCGCTAATTATTAAGCAACTCAAACCACGCCCAGAGGATTACATAGTAGCGAAAACTAGTTATTCCTGCTTTTATAAAACATCTCTGGATAAATTATTAAAAAAATTGGGCAGAACGCATTTAATAATTACAGGTGTAGTAACTAATATCTGTGTTTTATATACAGCAGTGGATGCTTACATGAGGGGTTATAAGCTTACCGTGCCGAAAAATTGTGTTGCTGCACTTACAAGGATTGAACACCAATTTGCTTTGCAACAAATGAAACGTGTCTTCAGGGTTGAGATAGTGTAAATCTCAAAATTTTGCACAATAAAAAAGGGTATATGAAATATAAATTTCATATACCCTTTTGTTTTTCAACTTGCAAACAAACTATTTTCCTGCAAAATTTCTTACAATCTCCACCATCTTCTCAATCATCTCTGGTGACATCTTACCTTGATAGCCAGGGCATTTTCCCTTTCCCGCATTAATATGCTTTACGAGTTGATCATCTGTTTTTGAAGATTGGAAAGCAGCATCGGTAAAATCAGGAACGCCGTATTCGTGTCCCTTTGCGGTGCCTTTTCCGCCATTTCCATGGCAATAATAACAGCTCTCCTGAACAGCAAAGCCAAGACCAGCGAAAATCGTATATGGACTCTTTGTAGTATCACCTGGCTCATGATGTGTTAAAGCCCATGCAGAACTACCTAATGATAAGCCCAAACCAGCCACGATGGGTAGTATATATGACAAACGGAATATTTTCATAATTTAATCCCTCCTCATTTATGATTATGTAAGTTTATCTAATTATATTACGGAACGAGCTTTAACTCTGATTTATAAATCTTATGGCAATTTCTGCAAGCAATGGTAAGCCTTCTGAATTGTACCTGGATTTCTTCAAGGTCTTTGTTTGTAGCTGCCTTGTCGAGTTCTGTTGAATGATAAAGAACTTCCTCATTCAAAACTTTGTAGTTCTTATCGGCTGCGAATTTCTCTGATGATGTCTTTGTCTCTGAAATGATTGTTTTTGAACAATCTGAGAACTTACCAAATTGGCTGGCATCAGCTGCTGCAAGACCAGTCATTGCCCTCATTCCTTGGAAAGAATCCCACATTTTTTTGCATAAATCGCCCTGGCTTGCTTGTCCATAACTAACTGACGATATCGCAGCAATGAACAAAGTAAATGTGCCGGCGAAAATACATTTTTTTAACCTCATTTTCCCCTCCTCACTTTCATTTTTAAAATTTACTTATAAAACTTACACAATTATTTCCGCAATAAAACCATTGATTATAAATAATATATAAATCAAAGAGGGCACCAATTTTTCAATTAGTATCTCTGAAATTTAAAAATCTGCCCCCAACCTCAGACTCTTTACTTCACCTCCCTTCATACCAAAATATAGTAGCGTTCGTTGCATACTACGATTAAAATCATCAAAAACATAAAGAGATAAAATCTCCCCAGCGATTAACTTAAGCCTTCAATTTACAAAATGGCATGAAGACTTCTCCCTTTTCCCACACCTTGCCATAGAGTGTTGGCGTATCGTAGTTATTTTTGGGGCAAACCCTATGAAACTTCTAACTAAACGGAGATTGGATTTTTTGAGAATATTTTAGAATACTTTTTGAAAACCAAATCTTTGACAATATATCATTGAAAATAAAATGAGTCAAGCAAAAATTTATTGACATATTTAGCAAAAAGCTTCACCCTCTCCTTTTTCCTTAGTATGAACTTGAGTCCATGGTAAAATATGTTACCAGTCTTTCGGAATATCAGCTTCCTTTGGCGCAGGAATTTCTTCTGCCCCAGGATGCAATTCGTCCTTTTTCCCTGGATATAACTGGGGGTAAAGATGAATTCCTAAGTGCTTGTGACACAAGGCACAAGCTTGTCTTAGCCGACGTACTTGCCATTGGGCATCTTCTAAAGCGCCTATTTCGTCTTTACGGCTAGTGACTTCATTCATTTTCTCCGCTTCTTTCAACATTGTCTTATTAAGATCCTGGTATTTCTGGTCATCTGGTCGAGAAAACTTACTAATGACGGTCTTTGTGAGTTGTACCATATTAGCGCTTGCCTCGGTTATGACCCTCCAATCATTATTGGTGTATTTATAATACCCTGATATTACTTCAACTGCCTTGTAATTCTTATCTATTTCACTCATAATCTTGGCTAGCTCACTCTTTTCTTTTTCACTTTTAGGTGCCTCTTCAGCAAATCCAGTAGTTATCATCATGCTAAACATACCAACGATCAAGCCTGCCAAAAAAGTACTTCTTACCAACGTCTTTCACCTCCATCAATTTAATGAAATCAATCTCACTTTAATGTAAATTTTAACAACGGTTTTAATTCTAGGTATCAGATAGAAACAAGCACATAGCGTACCAAAGCAACAAAAGAAATAAGACGTTTAATATCAAAGACTTACTGCAATTCTATTAAAATCTGTTATGACAATTTACTAAAAAATCGGTTTATATTAACCACACGATTAAAAGATGTACCAGAGTTATTATGCAATAACAAAACAATAAACGAATTATTATAAATAAAAAATACTGCATGTCAAATATTTAATTCGAGTAAACTTCAATGAGAATTGAGCTAGTGAGTCAGAGTGAAAATACATAACAACTAGTGGTATAAAATATTACTAAACTGGGCGAACTGAGAATGGAAATGTTCTATGGCTTCAAATTCAAAATCTTAAATCGCTCTTAACAATTTAAGATTTGTAATATGATTATTTATCAATAGATTGTTTTAATCCTTGAAAGAGAAAGATAAAAAACTATAATGTTTTTTCGTTCGTATTATTTTTTCATATACAATACTTTTGAGGAATAGATAACAGATGAAATGGTCACAATCACTTATCCCCACTCTGAAGGAAAATCCGTCAGAGGCAGAAATTGATAGTCATAAGCTCATGATCCGTGCCGGTCTTATTCGAAGAATCACGGCAGGCGCTTACGCTTATTTACCGCTCGGAACACTTGTTTTGAACAAAGTCATTAATATTGTGCGTGAAGAAATGAATCGGGCGGGGGCGATTGAGGTATTCCTTCCAGCGCTCCAACCTTTGAATCTCCTGGAAGAGAGCGGACGTTTAAATGTATTTGGTGATGACTTAATCACTTTTGAGGACAGACACGGCAAAACAACCGCATTAGGTCCTACCCACGAGGAAATTATTACGGATATAGTAGGAAATGAGATTAATTCTTACAGACAACTCCCAATTACATTATATCAAATCCAGACGAAATTCCGTGATGAAACAAGGCCCCGGTTCGGGGTCCTGCGCAGCAAAGAGTTTATTATGAAGGATGCTTACAGTTTTGACATTGATTATGAAGGACTTAACAAGAGCTATAAATTAATGTACGACGCCTACTGCCGTATTTTTGACCGATGTGACCTTGATTATATAGTCGTAGAAGCAGACTCGGGTGCCATGGGCGGCGATGTATCCCATGAGTTTATGGTACCAAGTTCCGTGGGTGAAGATGTTCTGATTCGATGCTTGAAATGCGGTTACAGCGCCAATCGTGAACGTGCTGAATTTGCCCCAATTCCTAAGGAAAATCACGTAACTCTTCAAACAGTTAAGGAAGTTCTTACCCCAAATAAACACACCATTCAGGAAGTCAGTACTTTTTTGAAGGTAAGCTCAAGCAAAATGGTTAAAACAATGATTTATATCTCAAATGGAGAACCTATTGCTGTTCTCCTGCGGGGTGACCATGAGGTCAATGAAACTAAGCTGACCAAGGTTCTTGGGCAGGAAGCAGTTGCACTTGCAGACCATACCACCATCGAACACGTCACGGGCGCTCGTTTGGGATTTGCAGGCCCTGTAGGACTAAAAACGAGAATAATTGCTGACCAGGCCGTATCTGTTTTAAGTAATTTTGTTACTGGTGCTAACAAATCAGATTTCCACTTATTAAACGTAAACACCGAAAGGGATTTTAAGATTGATCAGATCGCCAATGTTCGTTACGTAACAAAGGGTGATAAATGCCCAAAATGTAACCATGATCTCGATATTTCACAAGGTATTGAAATTGGACACGTCTTCAAGCTGGGCACCAAGTACAGCGATGCCCTTAAGGCAAAATTTCTGGATACAAATGGCAAGGAAAAGTCTATGATCATGGGATGTTACGGCATAGGAGTCAACCGCATTATTGCCTCTCTCATTGAAAGGTCACACGATGAAAATGGCATTATATGGCCACTTTTACTAGCACCTTACAAGGTTATTATAATTCCAGTCAATGTCAGCGATACCAACAGCATGCAGATGGCAAATAGCATTTACGAAGATCTCTCTAACAATCCAGGTATTGAAGTGTTGCTTGACGATAGAGACCTGAGGCCCGGTGTAAAATTCAAAGATGCCGACTTGATAGGTATTCCCATAAAAATTATCATTGGCAGAAAATTCACGGAAACAAAAGAGCTTGAGATAAAACTAAGAAAAAGCGGCGAGATTTTTCTGGCACGGCCTGAAAACATAAAATCAAAGATCAAAGAACTGTTTGAAACACTATCAAAATATTAATTATTAAGGCTTAACTACAGAGACACTGAAGCACAGAGAAATTAATAAAACTTTTTATTCTCAATCTTAGTTTCTGATTTCTGTGTCTCAGTGCCTCAGTGGTTATTTAATTGTTAGGTTGAGACTATTGTGGGACAAATTTCCAGGCCAAAACCCGTAAATTTAATTATCGGCATATTGACAGGCATTTCCGAACTTCTTGGGCAAATTGATAAAACCCTTGAAAAAAATTTTGGACCCATAGACTTCCGAAG
>MHXP01000126.1:10855-20605 GCA_001824485.1 Planctomycetes bacterium GWA2_39_15
CATGCCTGACGAAATTACCCCTATCAAATTGAGAACCAACGAAATCGAAGAATTAATTGCCTCTTCAAAAAAATATACCGTAATGCGTCCCATTAATATTGATCCTGGTTATATCAATGAAAGCAGACTAATACTTGCTTCTACTAAGGATTTTTCCCATCGTATTTATTTACGGGACGGCATATATGCCGAAGTAACCCTCAATTATCGCGGCGGAAGATACGAAACATTTCCCTGGACGTTTCCTGACTACAAGAGTTCCGATTATCATAACTTTCTTCTAAAAGCAAGGGAACTATACGTCAGGAAACTCAAAAAAACCAATTTTAAAATATAAACTGAAGAAGTCACATAGAAATTCTAAATACGAAATTATAAGTTCTGAACAATAAGAAATGACTAAAATACTCCAAATTTACTACAGCGTATTTTCTTGTTTTTGTCTCTTTGCGGCATTCATTGTGTGTACGAATATTCTTGCGGATGAAGGCACAAAAGTAACTGTTGAGAATCAGTGTTTTGATGCTGAATATTTCTTTGATCTTAAAGAAATAGGCTTTAGTAAGGATAAAGTAAATTTCAATAAGGGTTGGTTAGGTATCTTTATGGAAAATGCCGAGGGAAAAGGTATTCTGGTAAAAGAGCTTACGAATGGATCCCCAGCCGCTGAGGCAGGTTTAAAGGTCGGCGATATTATTACTAAGATTAACAATGAATCCACCATGGGCAAGGACGATCTTAATCTGATTAAATTCAAAAAAATAATAGAAACAATAGGCGCAGGGGGGATACCTGTGCTTACCGTTTTCAGAGATGGCGCTGAGATGATTTTTAAGCCAAAACTTGTCGCAAAACTGCTAAAAAATGTAACTCAACCGGCTACTTCGTTAATCGCAGAAGCACTTACTGTGCCTGCAAAGGAGCAAAATTCTTCAGATAAAGAGATTCTTCATTCAGCCCAAAATGACGACAAACAAAGGATTCGAGACGATGATTCAGGCGTATTTTCAAGAGAAAATGAAGAACCGTCTTCTTGTTCAAAACATACAGGAACTAGTTTCATTGATTTTGCCATTAAAAACAAAAAATACAAGGACATGCTTGGTGCGACATTACAACGAATTGGTGAAGAGATATACGTTAGAGAAGGTTTTCAATCGGAAAACGAGGTAAATCCATTTCGTTTATCTATCATAAACTATTTAATGTTGCACCCTCTGGATACCAATAAGATTGGGCAGGCAATCCATGATAGAATTTTTGATAAAGATACTTTTGGGCAAATAACGTTCGCAGCAGAAATGTTAGATATTAATTTCCTGCCTGCAGTAGAAAGAAATGATGTTGCAGACTCACTACAAGGGCAATTACAGTCCGTTATTGATAGTTTGGATTCGTGTGTTTCCCTTGTAAAAGGAGCTTTTCGTAACTTATCCAGAGAAGAGTTTGAATTCCTATATCAAAATGCCCATAAAATTTGGCTCCCTAATGAAAAGGTTGAATCACAAGACCTTGCAAAGGTACTGGCGTTATCTCAAAAGGTTGATCTTCCAAAATTATTTGAGGCAGAGTCGTTACTGTTGAGTAAACTTACCCAGATATATTCTGGACAAGGAACAGGTACTGCTAAAAAGATTAATTGCGATGCAACACAAACTAATATATTGCCATTCCACATACCAGAATCCATTCAATACAATTCTAATACAAAGATTGAAGATGCCGGTAATTTTGCAGGAGATATTTTATTTGTTCAGGATACAAACGTTGGGAAGATTGTTATAGGCGGGACTGGTACGTCTTATTATTATTCTGATGCGGCAATAATTATAGACCTGGGAGGTAACGATTATTATTTTAATAATGCGGGATCATCCAATAAGGGTGTGCCTGTGTCTGTATGCGTTGATTTTTTAGGAAGCGATGTTTACAGCTCAGATAACCAGTTTACACAGGGTACAGGAAGGTTTGGAATAGGTCTTCTGGCAGATTTAGGTGGAAATGATAAATATTTATGCCAGGAATTTTCTCAGGGAACATGCGTATTTGGGGTAGGTGTATTAACGGATAATGACGGTGATGACTTTTATAGTGGTCTATCATCAAATCAAGGGGTTGGCTTCTTTGGGACGGGCATACTTAACGACCTTAGTGGTAACGATGTATATTTTAGCGGAATGCTTGCTCAGGGTGTAGGCTTTACAAAAGGGGTTGGTGCATTAATAGATTTTAATGGGAATGATTTTTACTTTGGTAGCGGAAAATATCCGGATTTTAGAGACCCGGGAAAATCTTTTCAGTCAATGTCGCAGGGAATCGGTATGGGCATCAGACCAGAAGCGACAATTGTCGGCGCATCAGGTGGAATCGGCATTTTAATTGACCAAAAGGGAGCCGACCAGTATTACGGGGATTATTTTTCACAGGGCAGCGGATATTATTTCTCTTTGGGATTTCTGTATGACAAAGAGGGAAATGACAAATACTACGCTGGTCGCTATGCACAGGGCGCCGGTATTCATTCTGCCATCGGGTTATTAGAAGATAAATCAGGAGACGATGTTTACGAATGCTATTTTGGCGTTTCACAGGGGTGTGGACATGATACCGGCATTGGGTTCCTAGTAGATAATGGTGGTAACGATAATTATCGCTGTGAAACCATTTCGCAGGGCGTGGGTCTGGAAAAGGGCATTGGGGTTTTAGCAGATTTTTACGGTAATGACGGCTATAGTGCAAATGGTGATAGCCAGGGATTTTCATATCCATCAAAAACCGAAGAAGTTATTGGCATTGGAATATTAATTGATAATCAGGGAAACAACGACACCTTTCGAAATATGCTAAAAGAAAATTTGCTATTATATAGGCCTAATGGTGGTCTCATATTAAATAAATAACAATAATTACCGCAGAGACGCAAAGAGCGCAAAGGAAATGATAAGTGAATTTACGATTTTGGATTCGCACTTTATTATTGAATGTGCGATTTAATTTCACATGCCAACTTAGTAAATGCGTCAATCGTAAATCATAAATCAATCTCTGAGTTCTCTGCGCTTTTGCTATGAGATAAACTTTTAAAAAATTATGCAGATAGGATTTATTGAACGTAAAGGACACGTCCTTACCAGATCTACTCTAAAATGCCTTAGTCAAGTAGCCTCAATTAATCCAACCCTTGGATGTATTCATCAATGCGCTTATTGCTATGCGAGGGGTTACTCGATGTATCCGGGCGACGGCAAGATATTTGTTTATGCAAATATGGTGGAAAAGTTAAAAAAGGAATTAGCAATGCGCCGAAAGCTGCCTGCCTATGTGTTTTTTAGTCCAACCTGCGATGTTTTACAGCCAATACCGCAGATACTAAATTTAACGTATGAGTTGATGCATATCTTACTTGAGTACGGTGTTGGTGTAAATCTGCTTACAAAGGGCAGAGTTCCTGTAAAATTTCTACAGTTGTTCCAAAGATATAAAGAATTAGTGCATGTTCAAATTGGTATCACTACATTGAATAAAGATATACAAAGAAATATAGAGCCTTATGCCTCAACGCCTCAGGAGAGGGTGCAGAATATCAAACGGTTATGTACTGCAGGTATTTTGCCTGAAGTAAAGTTAGACCCCTTGATTCCAGGCATAACTGATACTAAGGCAAATTTACTGGCTTTGTTTAAGATGCTTCAGGGATTTAGTGTAAATTCCGCAAGTATTAATTATCTGTTCCTGAGACCTCAGATAAAGAAAAATCTTTATAAGGCGCTTGACAAGACGTCTTTCCTGTCAAAAATCATGGGACATTATCAAAACGGCAAGTCTATTAATTTACTGGCAGGGCAATCGCAAGTACTTGCCCTGGATGTGCAATACAGGAAACAGGCTTACGAACAAATTTCACAGTGGGCAAGGGCTTTTGGAATTAATGCCTATGTGTGCGGCTGTAAAAATCCAGATATTACGGAAGAACCCTTGTGCGGCAATAACTGGGGTCAACACTTTGAAAAGACATCTGAACAGATGAAACTATTTGAAGATAATGTTTAACCGCATCCGGCAAATCCGCTTCATCAAAGCCTTTTCTAGTTCCGTCATAAAGTTAAAAGGGTATTTTATGATAGTCTTAAGTATTCCAATATCTGTTTAGCATTCTTTTCTTGTGCCATATTCATAGGGTCATTTCCTCCCTGCATACAAATCCAAATTACAATTGGTATGATAACCGTCTGAAGAATGTGGAATGTTTTTTGTACGGGTGTTATCATGTTTTTCCCAAGCTCTATTGCTCTTGATAATAGAAGCCCCGTAGCCGCCTATCATTAATATTATCAAAACCAGTTGAACAACCTTCCTGAGCCTCATTTTATGTGTTGACAAAGTCGGGTCTGTAATCCGATAAATTAGAATCCCCTTCGCCACACAAAACCCCATTACAGGGATATAAAGATACCTTTCTGCCATGATTTTACCTATAGGGATGATGTTCATTACAGGTAAAGCCATGATAAAGAACCACGCCATCCAGAAGGCAAATATATTTCTTGATTTGCATAGTTTGGCAAAGATGATGAAAATTGAGATTAAAAAGGCTATGGATAAAATGAACGACCCTTCTAACGGCGTTTTTACAAGAGGTACAACATAATCGGCATTAAGTTTTAAAGGGAAAAATGACAATCTGATATATGATGCCAGTATCTTAATCATGGTAAGGACGTTGACCCCAAAACCTCCGGGTTGGTAGTTAATCTTTAATGTGGGATTACTAAGTACAACAAATCGAATTATGAGGTAAAACAGGGTTATTGCAATATACCCTATATATATTCCCTTAAGTCTTTTTAATATACCCGACCATATCTTCTGGTCTGAAAATACAACAAATAGTAGCAAAATGGCTGGCAGGGTTATTGCCATTTCTTTTGAAAAAAGGGCGCACAAATATGCAATAAGGGAAATAGCATAGAAAAGTATAAATCGCTTTTGTTGTCCACTTTTCCCATAAAGAATCGTATCGGATTTTATAAAATAAATAAGAGAAACCATCAGGAAAGTTGCAGATAGAAGGTCTTCCCGATATCCAACGGCATTTATGGTTTCGACCAGAAGCGGGTGCGTAACAAAAAACAGAGTCGAAAAGAAAATGATCTTTTTATTTTGCAAAGTGGCGTTGATGAAAAGGTAAAAAAGCACCGTGTTTATTGTATGCAATATGACATTGGTGAGGTGAAATCCAAAGGGATTTGTATGCCAGATAGCGTAGTCAGTGAAGTATGAGATTGTAACAATAGGGCGATAGGACGCCTCTCCTGAAATAGTAAAATATTCCTTAGTAAAGATTTTTGAGAAGTACTTCCATTCACTTATAAAGCCATTCTCCCCGATAATCTTAAAATCACCACAATCAAATTTTCCGTAGATAGTGTTCAAATAAAGTAAAACGGAAAATAATGATATTAAGATTATAATAAACGCAGAAAGCTGTTTTTTTGTACAGATAGATATGTTTCCAATCACGTTAGTATAACCGGTGTTAATAATTTTCTTATCAGAAATCACTTGAACTTAATATAAAAGATACCAAAAGTATTTTATTATAAAGCATTTCATTACAAACATAATATTATTTTTCTATTGACAATTTTATAAAATTTAAATAACATCTTACATTATCTAACAATCATTATTATTTAAATTTAAAAATAAATATGGAAACCGTAGAAAAATTAACTAAAACACTTAGAAATCATGGTATGAAGATCACGCCTCAACGTTTGATGATCTTCAAGATTTTAGAGAATAACACCTCTCATCCATCTGCAGAACAAGTCTTTAAAAGGGTAAAAAAGATATATCCTACTGTATCATTTACTACTATTTACAAAACCTTAGAAACCTTAAGGGATCTTGGAGAGGTTCAGGAGCTTATTATTGACGAAGATCGTAAGCACTACGACCCTAACACGGACACTCATCATCACGTCATCTGTTCCAACTGCAAGAAGATACTCGATGTCTTTGAAGATTTCTCACAACATGTCAAACTGCCTGACACACTCAAAAAGGATTATACCGTCTCAGGATTCCAGATATCCTTCCACGGCATCTGTAAGGACTGCAATTAATAGTTTTGAGTTAAATTTTGCATTCTGCAAGAAATTTACTAAAACTGTTCGAACATCAGATAAACACCAAACAACAAGCACCAAATAACAAACAAATTCTAATTGGGCAAAATCCAAGGGAAAGAATTTTGACCATTGGAGATTGTTGTTTGGAATTTATTTGGGATTTGTGATTTTGTCTTTGTTTGTCAGGGCTATGCTTGTTTTGAGGCATTTATAAGTGCATTGAACAAGGCTAAATGGTGTTGTGAATCTATCATGCGTTCAGGATGCCATTGCACACCTAAAAGAAATTGGTAATCATTCAATTCAATAGCTTCTATAATACCATCGGCAGTATGCGCCGTGTCTGTTAAGCCCTTTCCCACCTTTTTAATTGCCTGATGATGCGTGCTGTTAGCTTCTATTCTGTCAGTCCCAACAATCTTATAAAGAAGTGTGTCTTTATTAACGGTCACGGAATGTGTATATTGCTTATTATTTGAATCTTTATGAATTATTGGTGTTTCAACTTCAGACGGGATGTCCTGTATCAACGACCCGCCTAATGCAACATTCACTAGCTGGGTACCATAACATATAGCCAGAATGGGCTTTTTCATCTTTATAGCTGTTTCTAATAAAGTAAAGTCAGAGACATCCTTATCGGGATGGACACATATGGTATTTTTATGTTTTTCTTCTCGGTAACGACGGGGTGGAACATCGTTTCCACCGGTAAGGAGTATACCATCTATTTTATCCAAAAGAAGTTTCACATCGGTTTTGTCTTTAATAATAGGCAATAACAATGGAATACCACCCGCTGCAATAATTGCTTCACTATAATCTCTATACAAAAAAGAGTATGGCTGTTTATCTTCCTCTTCGTAATCACAATTGATACCAATAATTGGTTTCATATTGTTACCTTCAACAAGAAACAAATCACATTACTCAAAAAGCCTTGCGGTCTGAAGTGTACATGTATGAGACGAGCCCATTCGTTTTTATTCAGATACAGGTAATATCCCAATTTGTCTCTAAACCACCACCACGAGAAACGTCCTACTTAAGAACTGTCGTATATTAGACTAAAAGGGAATTGTTCTAAATTGATTGCTTTTGCTGTCAAAACAATTGAATTATGTCTTTTTAAATTCTTGAGGTATGAATATATGAAGGTTTCAGATAGTCCAATATAGTTATGGGTGGTATGGTCAATTGTTGGTTTCACTATAAAAATACCTTTTCGCCGCAGAGATCGCAGATTACACAGACTTTCAAATTTTAAATTCGAAATCCTAAACAAATTCAAATTACCAAAATTCAAATGACATAAAAATTATTCAATTGCATCTTGAATTTTACATTTTTGTCATTTGATATTGTTTAGAGTTTAGAATTTTTATAGAATATACCTGCTCAAATCCTCGTCTTTTGCTATAGCTTGTAATTTATCCTCCACATATTTTGCATCTATAATGACATTTGCGCCATTCATATCAGGCGCATCAAATGAAGCGTCTTCCACAAGTTTTTCCATAACTGTGTGCAATCTTCGCGCGCCAATGTTCTGTGTGCGTTTGTTAACCTGCACAGCAATCTCCGCAATAGCTTCAATGGAATCATTTTCAAATCGCACCTTAATCCCCTCGGTTTCAAGAAGCGCCTTGTATTGTTTAATCAGGGCGTTTTTGGGTTCGGTCAGGATGCGTAAAAATTCCTCCTTTCCGAGAGCCTCTAATTCTACACGGATGGGAAATCGCCCTTGAAGCTCAGGAATCAAATCTGAGGGTTTGGATACGTGAAAAGCGCCTGCTGCAATAAAAAGGATGCGGTCAGTCTTAACCATTCCGTATCTTGTATTTACTGTGGTACCGTCCACAATCGGCAATAGGTCTCTTTGCACGCCCTCCCGCGAAACGTCAGGACCGTGGGTGGACTCACGCCCTGCAATCTTATCAATTTCATCAACGAATATAATCCCAAACAATTCAGTTCTGCGAATCGCTTCCTGCATGACTTTTTCCTTGTCAATGAGCTTTTCAGCCTCTTCCTGCGTCAAAATCCTCTTTGCTTCAGCCACTGAGACTTTCCGCACATGTGCACGCGGAGGGATCACCTTTTCCAGCATATTATGGAAATCCATGCCTATTTCTTCAACTCCTGCCACAAAACCTTGTAGCACATAAGGTTTTTCCTGGATCGTAAGTTCAACTATGCGATTATTAAGTTCTCCGTCATTTAATTTTATTCGGAACTTCTCTCGTGTGCTTAAACGCTGTTCTTCGGCTTCCACATTGGTCGGTTCTGTGCTTTTTGGCACGGGTGGGAGTAATAAATCCAGGAGGCGTTCTTCACCCATCTTCTCTGCCTTTTCTTGAACTCCTTGTATCATTTCGGCCTTGACCATGTTTACACCGATCTCTGTAATATCGCGTATCATGGATTCCACATCGCGTCCGTGATAACCAACTTCGGTATATTTTGACGCCTCAACCTTAAGAAAAGGTGCTTTGACGAGAGCCGCCATACGTCTCGCAATCTCTGTTTTACCAACGCCTGTAGGACCTATCATAATGATGTTCTTTGGCAGTACTTCTTCCCGAAGTTCATCGGAAAGCTGGTGTCTGCGCCATCGGTTTCTAATGGCAATAGCCACCGCTCGTTTGGCATTTTTTTGTCCAATAATGTATTTGTCAAGCTCTTCTACAATCTTACGAGGTGTCAATTCCTTCACTACTTGATTTCCTCCACCTTGATATTCTTATTAGTGTATACGCAAATGTCTGCCGCAATATTTAGGGCTTCTTCCACAATTTCCTTTGCATTCAAAGAGGTATGTTTCACTAACGCTCTTGCAGCCGCAATTGCATAAGAACCACCAGAGCCGATACCAATAATGCCATCGTCCGGCTCAATAACATCGCCACCGCCAGAGATCAAAAAGGAATATTGTTTATCCACTACAACAAGCAGTGATTCCAACCTCCTCAGCACTTTATCCGTTCGCCACTCCTTGGCCAATTCATGAGCGCTGCGCAGGACATTTCCCTGATATTGTTCAAGTTTTGCATCAAATCTCTCCATAAGAGCAAAGGCGTCTGCCGATGAACCGGCAAAGCCTACAATAACCTTGTCATGGTATAGCCTTCTAATTTTTTTGGCGTCTTGTTTCACCACAGCGGAGTTCATGGTGACCTGTCCATCGCCGCCAATAGCGACATGACCATCCTTTCGAACTGCCAATATTGTTGTTGATGTTATGACTGGGTTCAAATTAGATTCCTTTTCAAATTATTTTAGAACTAATAATACCTAAAAAATGCATTTGGACGCTGATTTACGCAGATTTGCACTGATTTTTCAGATAGTTAGCCTCTGATGTTACATCACCTTTCAGGTGAATCTTAATAAAGTCTAAGTATCCGTTTTATCTGCGTTTATCAGCGTTCATCTGCATCCTATTGCAGAATTTAGGTAACATTATAATTCACAGGGGACTAAAATTCAGCGGTTTGCGTCTAATCCTCCAGTTTCTCACCCAGCCCACTGCTCACTCTAATTTTTACTTGTTAACAAATGTTATCAATTAGCATAAAAGTTATCAAGGGTTTTCTCATTCAATAAATAGACATTG
>MHXP01000127.1:0-545 GCA_001824485.1 Planctomycetes bacterium GWA2_39_15
CGCTCACCCGCGCTGTACCAGATTGCAGATTCAAATCCCCCATCCCTTGCTGGTTCTGGCTTGCAGCCTGAACCAAATATTTCGGTTCAATCGGGGACGATTGAACCGGCAGAAAAATCCCCTCTTGGGAGGGGACTAAGGGGTGGGTCTCAAAATCGTTCGACTGAGCGCTCACGACGAAGTCCGAATTCCCAAATCCGAAATTGGCAATTGACCACCGCTGAACGCAGACGCATTCTCCTCAACAACATCTACGGTGTGGACATTGACCCGCAGGCCGTGGAAGTAACGAAGCTTTCGCTTCTCCTCAAGGTGCTGGAAGGGGAATCTGAACAGACCATTGTAAAGCAGCTCAAAATGTTCCACGAACGTGCCCTACCCGACCTCGGCAACAACATCAAATGCGGCAACTCGCTCATCGGCACAGATTTTTATAACACACCCCTAACCCCTCTTTTTAGAGGGGAAAAGATGGACTCCCCTCTAGCAAGAGGGGCCGGGGGTGTGTCAGGCGAGGAACGTCGCAAGGTCAACCCATTCGACTG
>MHXP01000127.1:862-5255 GCA_001824485.1 Planctomycetes bacterium GWA2_39_15
AAACAATACATCATTTAATTATTATGAGTTTCCCGATATGCCAATTGTTGAACTTTCTTCTCGTTTATTTCAACAATCCAAAGAGAATTTACTAAATTATGATCTGCAGAATTTTTCAGAAAATCCTTGGGTTCTCACAACTAAAGGCGTTCCAACAGTACTCAATAGGTTATCTCATCAACTTAAAAAGCTGGGAGATGTATGTGATGAGGTACTTGTTGGCGTTCAATCCGGTATCGATAATATACATGTTCTGAAAGTTGTTGGTAAAACATCTGGTAAAGTTATAAAGTTATTCTCAGAAAGAGCAGGCAAAAACGTGGATATTGAAGCTGGGCTAGTAAAGCCATTTCTTAGAGGTGAAGATATTCATAGATATGAAGAGCCCCAATACACTTACTATTGTATATACCCGTACCAATTATTGAATGGTAAAACAAAAATAATAGAAGAAGACACTCTAAAAGAGAGATTTCCTCTGGGATATGATTATCTCAAAGAATACCGAAGAGAATTAACGGAAATCCGAGTCCGGCAAAAGACTAATCCAAAGTATTGGTACTCATGTCACAGAAGCCGTGATATGAAGGTTTTTGAAAGTAAACGGATTATCACTCCCGAAATTAGTCTTGGCTGCAATATGACCCTTTCTTTAGCTGGTATCTATCATAATACAAAGGTCTATAGCATTGTACCCTCAACAGAACAACCAGAAAATATACATTATTGGTTGGGGTTATTGAATTCGAAGCTAATGTGGTGGTTTCTTTCCAATACCGGTTATGTTCTTCGTGGTGGTTATTTTGTTTTTAAAACCAACTACCTTAATCCATTTCCCTCTCGTACCATCAACTTCTCTGTTTCAGATGACAAAGCCAGCCACGACCGCATGGTAGCACTGGTTAACCAGATGCTTGAGCTTCACAAACAACTTGCCTCGGCAAGGACAGACCACGAAAAGACTGTCATCCAGCGGCAGATAGATGCCACCGACCGCCAGATTGACCAGTTGGTGTACGAACTGTACGGATTGACGGATGAGGAAATAAAAATTGTTGAGGAGGGTTCAACATAAAACCCGTACGACTTTCTGCGCATGCTTTGAGTTATACTACAAAGCGTGGTTTTACAATTGCTGAAGTAGAAAAAACCATACGGGAATGTTTATGGGAACCAGCGGAATTGGGGCGTTTCCAGTGTCAAAAGAATTTTCCTTTCTGTCGTGAATGGAACGGCAAGTTTTATGAAACGAAACAAGTCCACCCAATATTTGTTGAGCAAACAGATGAAATTGTGGTTATCACCGTTTATACTTATTATTTTTAAAGGAGTATCTGTATGAAGATAAGCTATGATGCGGAAGTGGATGCATTGAGCATTACCTTCCGTGAGACAACTGTAACGACAAGACATCTGACTGAAGGAATATCAGTTGATTATGACAGTAATGGACGATTAGCAGGAATTGAGATTCTTGACGTCGTAAAGCATTTTGGCGACCAAGAAACTCTTCGACAGGTTGTCATTGAAGGGCTTGGACCATCAATAAAATCTTTACAATCTTGACTTGCATAAACAACCAGAATAGGCAAAAACATACCCTGACAAGACCGTCGTCCAGCGGTAGATTGACGCAACCGACCGTCAGATTGACCAGTTGGTGTGCGAACTATACGGTTTGACGGAGGAGGAGATCAAAATTGTCGAGGAAGGTTCACCATAAAATGTCTCTTAAGCGGGTTGCAAACCCGCTGTGGAATTGAACCGGCAAAACAGCGTGAAAACAGATGCTATTTTACATAATTTATTTTCCGTACATAATGTGCTATTTTCCGTCTATCATTCTTTTAGCATGATATGCAGATTTGTATAATAACTTGTTCGTTTCTTGCTCCTATCGGGGAGAACGTAGCTAATCCAAGAGAGACTTTTTCCGCTCTTAGCGGGACTCATGACCTACCAACTCCGTGGCGGCTTAGTTCTGCGTTATGTATTCATTTTTAATATCTATATTCTGAAACTATGCATTTTCTTTATACTAATTTTATCTATCCCCTTGAGAGCAAATTATTACTTTCAAAAAAACTAGGATTATATATTGATAATCCACGAGGTGAAGAAATACCAGAGTTTTTGGATATATTAAAAAAGAATGTAGATTATGAAGAGATTATTCCAGGTCTTGTGTCTCTAAACAAAATTACAAACGAAATTGCAGGATTAGATGAATTTGTTTCGTGGATTATTTCAGATTATCCAAAGAATGACAAATATGCACAGAAAGCAATAAAAGATTTTGGCAAAAATTCTTGTTATAGTTTTCTTGCAGCATATTGGGTTTTAATAAGATATTCAAATAAAGTTATAGTTGAAGAGCAAAGAGAGATTGATAAACATAGAGATAAATATAAAAATGACCGTCTTCGCTACATGTTTGCCTCTAAAGATGCTGAAGATGTAATTAGGGGAAAAATATGTTCTTATTGTCATTTGTTATCTTTGTTAGTATATCCGAATGGTGACAAGTTGTGCCATGGTGAAAATTTTCTTTTAAATGATTGTATAAAACCATCTGATATTAAGCTAGAAGGATCAAAATTATTTCAAGATAGAATTTATTCCTTATCAATTGGAAGTAAAAAAGAGATCCTAAATAAAGGTATTCGAAAAGCATTTAATTTTCATGATTTAAGAGATGATATTTTATATATTGCAAGTCAATTTGATGAAGCTATCGAGGATAATCGTAATGATCAATTATTTTATATTGCTAACATTTTAAAATTAATAGGTTCAGGTTTAAATGATTTTCGAGCTAAGTTTGTACTATTGGTAAGCATAATTGAATTATTGGTTACTCATCAACCAGACAATCAACGGTTTAATGTTGAAGATTCTATTAATAAACAGTTTCAACTTAAAGGCTCGGTTGCCATTTACAAGAACAATGAAAAATATGATATTAACGAACTAAAAGATAGGCTTAAATTTATATATAAAATTAGATCATTTATCGCCCACGGAGATTTTAAAAGTCTTGAAAAACTATTAAAACGCCAAAAAAGTTTTATGGATATACAATGGAGTCTTGAAGAACTTTCAGATGAGCTTTATGTTTATATAAAAGCTATAATTAGTGAGTATCTTAAAGATAATGAATATATTAATTTTCTTAAAAATTCATAAAACATTTTCAGATAAGTATAAAAAAGGGGCAGTTACTATTTATCAAAATTAAGCAGGTTCACCCATCGATTTGATTCACCCGTCAGTTTGAATTCCTGGCGTTATTAGCTAACAAAATATGGGGTTCGGGTTGCAAACCCGAATTCGCCGTGGGTTGGACGTACAAATAATAATAAATGGGAGAATAACAGCATGAACTATTACACTCCGATTACTGATAATCATCAACATGCGTTCGACACCTGTTTAACAATGGTAGTCAAAATTGCTGTTGATAATAAATGCAACCAAATATTGTTACTCGTGCCGAGTCGTGGGACATTACAATCGGGTGTCATTGAAAAAAGATTACAAAACCATAACGTTAATAAACTACTATCAGAGAAAAAGGTCTTTCTTGACCCAATTACCTTTTTTCTCCAAACTCGGCGTGCCAAAGCTGTTGGTTTTGTTCACGGCCCTGTATTGGCCGTATATGCGTATTTCGAGCAATTGACAAATTTCATTGAAAATAAAACTATTCCAGGCATCGTTTTATATTCAGATGCATCTGAAGACATAGAGGCATTCAAAAAAGCAGCACCAGCGAAGGATTAAAAATCATATTGTAATCTTTATTCCCAAGCGGGTTCAAGTTAGCAACTTGAACCTAGTGGTGGGTTCAGGTCGCAAGTCTAAACCCACGAATTAAGCATGGTGCTTTCCCCTCTATCAAGAGGGGCAAGGGGTGTGTTTCCCATGAAGATAAATTACCATCCAAAACTCAAAGAACTTGCACGGAAATTGAGAAATAAGAGTACGAAATCAGAAATTAAACTCTGGCAATTCTTGAAGAGTAAGAAAATGATGGGGTATGATTTTCATCGGCAAAAACCAATTGGTAACTTTATATTAGATTTTTTCTGTAATAAATTAAAACTTGCTATTGAGTTGGATGGTTATACCCACACATTTGAAGAAATTGCAGAGAAAGATGCCTTAAGACAAGAGAGATTAAAGGAATTGGGGATAACGGTATTGAGATTCTGCGATGAAGACGTGATGAAAAATACGGATGGGGTTTTACAAGTAATTCGATGCTTTATTGAAGATTATGAAAAACGGAAATTACACACCCCCGACCCAATACTGTTCGGCACGGTGTTTGAGGAGTGATCAAAAGGTATAAATATAGAGAGTAGTTCCTCAGAGAAGGAGCAGGGAAAAG
>MHXP01000128.1 GCA_001824485.1 Planctomycetes bacterium GWA2_39_15
CTTTCGAAAGGGTTTCTTGAACGGTTTTGTCGTTCTTCTGCCGTTGCCAGCCCGCATAATTAGTACCTTCATATTCTATCAAGAGCCTTATGTTGCGCATAGGTTATTCAAAGAATCCTTGTTAGCAGGTTGGTTTGAGCGAAGTGTAAAGTATTGAGTAATTACAAAGATTGAAACAAAAAAGATACAGTCAATCAATGAAAAACATTCATAAATAGGTTTGATCAGAGGTTGAAAGATGGCATGTGTTTTTGTTATTATGCCGATAATTATAACATAATTGATTATTTTAAATTGGAGGATGTTATGGAAAAAATGGTTATTTCGACAAACAATGCGCCTGCAGCAATTGGACCTTATTCTCAAGCAATCAAAATGGGTAACCTTGTGTTTGTATCGGGACAAATTCCAATAATACCAAAAACAGGAGAAATTCTTCTGGGAGATATAAAGCTTCAAACAAGACAAGTTTTGGAAAATCTAAAAAATATCTTAGAGGCAGCAGGTTCATCCTTGGATAATGTGGTAAAGACGACTGTCTTTATGAAAGACCTGAATGATTACACAGCAATTAATGATGTCTATAAGGAATTCTTCCCCCAAAAACCGCCAGCAAGAGCAGCGGTTCAGGCTGCAAGATTGCCCAAAGATGTGGGCGTTGAGATAGAAGCGATTGCCGTTGGCGTTTGAAAAAGAAAATTTGACTTGCATTCCAAAAACTGATAGTATCATAACTTAAATATGGTAGTTTCAACTTTGGATATAGAGATAAACACAGAGTATCAGATTAAAATTATTATTTGTGTTATCCGCGAAAATCTGCGTCTTAAATTAATATATTTATGTTAAATATTACAACAAAAGCAAAGCATAGGGATATTTATCCCGAGGTTGTGAATCTCCTCGATAACTCCAAGAAGTTTTTTGAGCGGATCGGCACTGCTGATATGGAGAAAAAAGTTGTGGAGATGCGTAGCCAGTTGGATGAGCCATTTTATCTTCTGGTAGCTGGTGAGTATAACTCAGGTAAATCCAGTTTTATTAACGCTATGTGCGGCGAGCACGTCCTTGCAGACGGTCCAACCCCTACGACTAATAGAATTACTTTATTGACATATGGTGATAAGGTAGAGACAAAGGAAATAGGGGATCATCTTTGTCAGGCAACATACCCTATGGATGCGTTGAGAGACGTAACTTTAGTTGATACACCAGGCACGAATTCAATTATTGTAGAACACGCCGCTCTAACAGAAAGCTTTGTTCACAGGGCAGAACTTGTTCTCTTCGTAACTTCAGCAGACCATCCATTTACAGAGAGTGAACGTCAGTTCCTGCAGTTTTTGAAAGGCAAGTGGGGTCGAAAGGTGCTGTTTGTCCTCAACAAAATAGACTTAAAAACGCAGGAAGAGCTCGATGAAATCGTGACCTTTTTAGAAAAGAATTGTTACCGGTTGCTTGGTTTTGAACCAAAAATCCTATCGGTATCTGCCAAGGAAGCATACAAAGCAAAGGTTGAAGGAGACGAAACTCTCCTTCAAAAAAGTAGAATCGCAGAGGTTGAGGCATTTGTTTTTGATAAACTAGACATGGACACAAAGATAGATTTTAAACTGGTTAGCCCTTTAAAATACCTATTTAATGTATTCAGCGAGCTCCAGCAAAATCTAAACGAAAAGGTTAACAAGTGCAATACAGATATCAAGAGTATTGAACGATTTGAGACGCGCCTTAAGAATAAAAAACAGGATATGAGGGAGTACACAGTAAAATATAAAGATGAAATCAAACTGGTATTCGCCCGATTAAAAGAAAAATTGGATAATTTCCTTAATTCATATGTCACCATGAAATCTGTTATTCTTTCCAAGGTGGGAAGGGAAAAGATAAACGAGCGGTTTAAAAGGGAAGTGTATGGGCTTTTAAATCCGCAAACAGATCTGGATCGGATTATAGACGATGTGGTGGATTATGTAGCTAGAAATAATCGTTCATTATGGGATTTGGCAAGAGACCACATTGAGAAGGAAGTAGGATACGATCGCAGGGCAGGAAGCATCCTTGATGGGCACGCCGAACGACATTATGATGACCGAAAACATGATATTGAGGTTGCCTTGAAGGCTCGCTCCAAAGAGTTCAGAGAGTTGGATATTGAACGGGAATCAGAGAGACTAAATAGCTCAGTTCAAGGTGGGTTTGTTAGTTTCTTGCTGACAGAGGCGTTTGCCATAGGTATTGGAGTAGCCGTTACAATGATGTTCTCCTTTATAGTACCTCCGCCTGTGACTATAGGAATTGCCGTGGCATTGGCGTCTGTTGGGCTTGCCATATTTCCTCAAAAGCGGAAATCTTTCCGTAATGAGTTTGTGAAGCGAACCGACACAATCTGCGAACGGTTTGTTGAGTTTATGAAGTTCGAGGTAGATAAAGCCATTGATCGCGTTATTGAGGATATCAGTAACAATATTTCATCGTATCGCGACCTGCGTTGGACAGAACGGGAAGAAATGGTAAGGCAGGTATCTGAAGTGAATGCATTATTAGAAAATGTGAAGAGCCTTATGCGGAAAAGCGGTTTAAGCTAAGGAGAAAATCATGAAAATAGCAAAAATATTTTTTGCGGTAGCTTGTTCAATGTTGATGTCATACAGCGTGTTTGCAGCAAACTATTGTTTGAATTGTTTTGACCAGATTGATGAAAACGAAAAATATTGTGTTGTGTGTAAGGTAAAATTGCCTGTTGATGAGTTAAAGACCAGAGAAGAACAATTAACCCATGCAGTAACCGTGTCCAGACAGAATTACAGAAAGGCGCTCAATGAGCTTAATAAGTATTATCAGAATACAGGCAATCAGCTGCGACTCCAAAAGTTACGCAGGGAACTTGATGCACTTGATAAGGTGCCTCAATCGTTGTATACCGATGAAGGATTGGGAGGTCCGATAAAAGCATTACCATTGCGTGACATTGAAGATGCTAATATTTTGTATAAAGATGCATTGATGTACAAAAAGTCATTCAATAAAGAAAACCGTGTTATTGCGATCAAACGTTTAGAAAAGCTAATTGCAGAGTATCCTGACAGTGATAAGGTAGCCGAAGCCGCTTATGAAATAGCGGAGGTATATGCCGGTAGTTACCTTAATGATTATGAAAGCGCTGCAAAGTATTATATAAGAAGCTATCAATTAAATCCTTATATTAAGCGTCCGTCGCTGTTAAAAGCTGCGGAAATGTATGACAAGATGCTTGCCGATTATGATAAGGCAAAGGCAATTTATAGACAAGCTGCCCTGTACAGTCCCGATGAAAAGGCATGCAAAAAGGCACAAAAAAGGCTATCGGTGTTAGAACAAGGGACGAGTGATAAAAAGTAAAATATATGCTCTTTGGGATTGGGTACGATATTCATAGACTGGCAAAAGACCGAAACCTTGTGCTTGGAGGGGTAGAATTTGATTACCCTTTGGGACTGCTCGGACATTCGGATGCCGACGTGGTGATTCACGCTTTATGTGATGCATTGTTAGGAGCGGCAGCACTGGGCGATATTGGAGAACACTTTCCTGATACGGATGCGGCATGGAAAGGCGCTGCTGGCAAGACGCTTCTTTCAAGGGTTGTTAAGCTTCTGAAGGAAAGGCGCTGCAGGGTTAACAATGTGGACGTTGTGATACTTGCCGAAAAACCCAGAATTGGCGCAAAAAAATTAGAGATGAAAAAAAATATCGCAGAATGGCTGGGTATAGATATGAACAGGGTAAACATTAAAGCAACAACGATGGAAGGCGTAGATGCCGTGGGCCGTGGTGAGGCTATTGCCGCACAAGCCATTGCGAGCTTGTGTGAAGACGTTTAATTTTAAAATTTGAGATGACACTCCAATATGGCTATTTGGAAAAGGAAAAAGAAGGAAAAGAAATCAGAAGATACTCTACAAAAAGAAGAGATGAAAGAAACATCGGCTGACGACGTTTCTTCTATAAAAACCATAGAAACTTCACCTGCAGAAGCACATCCCAAAGAAGAAGATGCCGTTTCTGAAAAATTGCCTGAATTTGAAAGTCTTTCCGAAACAGAAGCAGATGTAAGCGGTGGGGTAGTATTGTATGGAAAGAAGATTTCTGGGGTTTTTGGAAAGGGATTTTGGGGCATATTGTCAATTTTGATATTACCCCCTATTCTGGTGTTTGCCTTTAGTATTATTGTTATTATATTTATGCTCATCTTCCCGCTGTTGGCGGTTGTGCTGGTGACCTCTGTGCCAGTAGTTTTTGTAACTTTATTCGTTTTTCTAATTGCACTTCCTGTAGTATTTCCTTTACTCGTTGTATTCTTGCTAATTACTGGTAAAGGCAGATTATTGATTGGTTCTGAAGGGAAGTGGTTTGGCTTAGAGATGTTTGGAAAGAATTATTCCTTAAAATAATTGTTGTAGAGACAGGTTTTAAACCTGTCTCTACAACTTGGCAATAACCTTGATTCCACCCATATAAGGCTGAAGGACGTCTGGTATTAAAACAGAACCGTCCTTTTGCTGGTAGGTTTCCAGAAGTGCAATAACCGTCCTGGGCAATGCCAGTCCAGAGCCATTTAAAGTATGTACAAACCGCAGTTTGCCATTCTCATCCCGAAAACGAATATTGATGCGTCTTGCCTGAAAATCTTCAAAATTGCTGCAGGATGAAACCTCCAGGAATTTGCCCACACCGGCTGCCCAGACCTCAATATCATAACACTTTGCCGCCGCAAAACTCATATCTCCCGTAGAAAGTTTTGCTACCCTGTATTCAAGCCCCAGGAGTTGGAGTATCTTTTCTGCATTTCCAAGCAAAGATTCCAGTTCGTCATAAGAGTTTTCGGGTTTTACGAGCTTAACTAGCTCTACTTTGTTGAATTGATGTACCCGTATAATGCCTCTTGTATCTTTACCATACGAACCCGCCTCACGCCGAAAACAAGGGGTGTAGGCTGTATAGTAAATAGGAAGGTCTTTATAAGAGAGTATCTCATCCCGGTGGATGTTGGTAACAGGAACTTCCGCTGTGGGAACAAGGAAGAGGTCGTCCGCGGCAGTTCGATACATGTCCTCTTCTAACTTCGGTAATTGCCCTGTTCCAGTCATGGAGGTACGGTTGACGAGAAATGGCGGAAATAATTCTGTATAACCGTGCTCGCTGGTATGAACGTCCAGCATAAAAGAAAACAAGGCACGTTCGAGTTTTGCGCCGAGACCTTTCAGCAAAATAAAACCAGCGCCGGAAATCTTGGACGCCCGCTCCGGGTCCAGGATGTTTAAGATACTCCCCAGTTCCCAGTGCGGCAGAGGGGTAAAATCAAACGTCTTTCGCTGTCCCCATGTCTTGACGACGACATTATCTTTTTCGTCTTTTCCAATTGGGACGTCTGCCGCAGGGATATTGGGGATACGAAGCAGTAAATTGTTTATTTGAGTCTCCAGCCCATTAAGTTTTTCCTCGAAGGATTTTATATCATCGCCGATCTTTTTTGTTTCTTCGATGATCTTAGAGGCATCCTGCCCTTTTTTCTTAAGGTCGCTGACCTCTTTCGACTTCTCGTTGCGTTTGCTTTTTAATTGTTCGCAGGCATGAAGTAAAGACCTGCGCTGTGTATCAATTTCCAAAATCTGGTCAATGTTAGCTGCATTTTCGTGTTTATTGGCGATTGCCTGTTTTACTTTGTCAGGATTATTTCTGATAAAATTTATATCAAGCATGAATTTAAAAAGCCTCCGATTATTTAAATATTTTTAACGTTTTATTATTTTACTTGTAATTTCAAAGCATTCAAGGGAATTCAATTATTTTTTTCTTTTATGTATTTTTATATTTATTTATAATCTTAAAATAATTGTAGGTGATTATAAAAGATTTGACACTAAAAAGTAGGAGGTATAATAGTGTCAAATGGATGTAAACACGTT
>MHXP01000129.1 GCA_001824485.1 Planctomycetes bacterium GWA2_39_15
GAGGTTACCATTAATTACTATGAAGGTTGGATCAGGTTTGCAAGAAAGATAATCAAGACTCTGGAAGATAACGGATTTAAGGCTGTTGTGTATGTGGACACAGTTACCTTCAAGACGGAAGGGATGCTTGAGGTTGAGGCACATGACGTACGTGCGTATCTTTTAGGCGTATTTGGGGTATCTAATTCAGACGTAGACATTGAAAATAATGAGGTAAAGGTCAGCTTTTACCGGGGGTGGACGACGAAAGAAAAACTGATTAAAACCATTGAAGAGCGTGGGAATACAACGGTAAAACAGGACCTTATGGTACTTAAAAGTTCCTAGCGTGGTGTGCCACAACCAAATTAGCTCTCTCTTTATCCTTGCAAATGGGGGATAAAGTAAGGCGAACTTAAGTTCGCTTTACCGCATAATACAAATGAAGAGGTGATTCACCGATTGGGGAAAAATAATAACAAAAGTGTGAAGTATGTTTTAACAGTTGTAGCCTTACTTGTGCTGTGGGGTATATATTGTTTTGAAGCATTTGCCAATGTTTCGTATGCCTACCTGTTTCTGGCAGGAAAGGGTTACAAACCCTTCGAAGATGATTGGTCAATAAAACCATTAATCACATATCCTGCCGATGGAAACAATATCCCCGATAATCAACCCTATCGAGAATGGTGTATCAACACCTTCAAGAATGGCGAACACATCTACGAGGCATATAAAGAAATTGCCTTTGGGATAAACTATCGGGCGGAACCATCAAAAACAGATTACTGGCAGACACCTGTGGAAACAATACAAAGTAAACAGGGAGACTGCGAGGATTCTGTATTCTTATTCTTTTCCAAGCTTTCTGGGCTGGATATAGACGGAGACATCATATGGGGCTGGGTTGTAGACAAAGAGAATTCGACTGCCTTTGCCCATGTATGGTATCAATTATTTGATAAACGGGGCAGACCTTACATAGTGGAAGGTTTTTCGAAGGAGTGGAATGGGATTATACCCGTAGAAATGCTTACCGAGGGCGAGAGACGTGTGCCGACGTTGATGTTAAGGCATAATCAGGTAAACCGTGTGGTAGATGAAATGATGCCGCGATTTACGGAATCTTTTGAAGAAGATCAATTCACCTGGGCTATCTATATGAATAATGCCACTATCGCCAAAGAAATCTTCCAGAAACTTCAGGTCATGTTTGCCAGGTATAATGGACAGTTGCATCAATCAATGTATTGATGGGTATTATTTCAATTGTTATATCAGCATAAAATAGGGCTTCTAAGAAGCGTACATTTACTTCAAACCCCTTTCTAACGAAGAAACCATCCGTATCAAATTACGGATAGGATGTTCTTTTTAGGAGCCCGATTATTCTTATTTTAAATTCCTTAGCCGACTCCAATAGGTTGAGTAGCCTGACAATCACATAGTAGGGGTAAGAATAATTCCAAACGCACCAAGGCGTTTCAAAAAAACAAGCCCACAGTCAGAAATCTACAACTTGTAGTCCACGATTCTCGTTGTTGATGATAACTCTTCTGTCCTTGAATCTATTTTTTTATTACTTAGTGATCTCGGTTATATTGTTGTTACTTCAGAGAGTGCCAAAGAAGCACTGGCAAAGTTAGAAACAAACATGATTGACCGTTGTATTAACAGATATTAATATGCCTCAAGTTTCAGGGACTGAACTTCTTAGAAAAATACACAATCTTTACCCAGAAATACCTGCGATCTTAATGACCACTCCAAAAGTTACCCTTTCTTCCAATGGTGGAAATGTCTCCGAAAAACACCCAGACCCGTCCTAATCTTCCTTATTATCAATGGGTCAGCAACATTCTACAAAAACACATTAATAAAGTATTATCAAACCAAATAAACAGCCATGTTGCATTACAAACCATCCACACAAAACACGAAGTAATTAAAAGTGAATTTGCTGAGAATTATACTACCTTATATATTTTTACTGCCTGGTATAATGCTTGTACTGGCGTTTAACTTTATTCCATTTTATAGATACACTTGTAATTTCTTTCAAAAATGCAAAACTAATTTTACCAGAAGAAAGATTCGCATGACTTGACAATTATCAGATAATTCTGACAAACTCTCGTTTTTGGTACTCCCTTTTAATTACACTCTCATTCGTATTTGTTTCAATATCTCTGGAAGCCGTCCTGGGCTTACGTCTTGGACTTATGATGAACCGTCTATCACCCATTAATAATTTACTGAGAATCCTAATACTTATTCCGTGGACAATCACAACCGTGGTAACGGCCAGGATATGGCAGTGGATGTTTGATTATAATTTAGGCATTCTAAACTATCTCTTGGAAGTTATAGGAATACATCGAATTAACTGGCTTGGGAAATCATTTTTGGCCTTTTTTTCTCCAGTCATTGCGGATGTCTGGAAGACCGCTCCCTTCGTTGCTATCATCGTGTTGGCTGGCCTTTCTGCCATTCCTCAAGAAATATATAAGGCATCCATCATTGATGGAACAAATAGCTGGCAGCGATTCCGTTTCACAATATTACCATTACTATTACCGATATTAGATGTAACCATTCTTTTCAGGGCTATTGATGCACTAAGAATATTTGACCTTGTTTACGTGCTGACAGGAGGATGTCCTGGCGGTTCAACGGAGACCCTATCCATTCATGCTTACAAAGTATTCTTTTACAAAGGCGATTTTGGGCAGGGCGTAGCCATTTCTGTAATCATTCTGCTTTTGGTGGGAGGATTTGGCTATTTTTGTACGAAAAAATCCTTCGAGGAAAATAAACTGTAGATAAAAATATGGCTAACCTTTTGAATTCTATTGATATAAATCTATTTTGATACGTGCGTTAAATATGTTTGACTTATCAATTAACTTTGATTAGATTATTAAACATTTATTCCATCATAGTTCACATCTACTTAAGGTGGAAAGTCCAAAAGTATTTTGAATAATTTTGCGGTTAAAACGGAAGGGCTTACAAAGGTTTACAAAGATTTCTGGCGGCGCAAGAGTACCCCAGCCCTGACAAATCTTAATCTAAATGTTGAGCGTGGAGAGATATTTGGGCTACTCGGCCCTAATGGTTCAGGTAAAACAACCACGATAAAATTATTACTCGGCCTTTTGTTTCCCACCAGTGGTAAATCATGGTTATTGGGATATCCTTCAAGCGATTTAAAGATTAAAAACAAAATAGGTTTTTTACCAGAAGAATCCTATTTATATAAATTCCTCAATGCAGAAGAAATTCTGGATTTTTACGGGAAGCTCTTTGATATTCAAAGAAAAGAAAGAAAATGCCGGATTGACAGATTGATTCAGGATGTGGGGTTGGAACCTTATCGTAAACGTCCGCTGAGTCAGTATTCAAAAGGGATGCTGCGTAGAATTGGGCTGGCACAAGCTATCATAAATGACCCGGAATTGGTGATATTGGATGAGCCCACAAGTGGTCTTGATCCTATCGGTAGTTATGAGATTAAGGAACTCATACTGGAGTTTAAAAGACAGGGGAAGACCGTTGTCCTCTGTACGCATCTTTTAGCTGATGTGCAAAATGTTTGTGACCGCGTTGCCATTCTTGATAAGGGTATTTTACAGGTAATTGGCAGCGTTAGAGAATTGCTTTCTCAGAAGGATGCTATAGAATTTCTGGTAAGGAATCTTTCAGATGATGACATCCATGCTGTGGAGTCTTTTATCAGGAATAAAAATGGGGATGTGCTGTCTGTCTGTCACCCATCTTCCACCTTGGAAGATATTTTTATAAATATTATACATAACCGCAAATAGGGTGTTCTTTTACTTATTTTATGGTGATATTCACTATTGCCCATCATACTTTTCGAGAAGCAATTCGAAAGAAAATACTGTATGTGTTGTTTGGTCTCGGCATCATCATTATAATTATTTCACCCCTTTTTCCGACAATAGACGAGCCTGATGCGCGGGTTAAAATGATGCTGGTGGTATTTTTTCAGGTGGTGATGCTTCTGTGTATAGTAGGGATACTTCTTCTTTCTGCTACATCGTTACCCAGTGAAATAGAAGAGAAGACCATTTATGGTATTTTATCAAAACCTGTTTCGAGATTGAAAATTGTTGTGGGTAAAATAATAGGTTTTGCTTTTTTATCGGCTCTTTTATTGACAATTTTGAGTCTGTTAAATGTAATTCTGATTCAGCGGATTGCATCAAGACTGCCGGAAGGGTATAAAAGTATATTAAAAGCTAGAAACGAATTTAAAGCTTCAAAATTTTGTATTCAGGGTAAATCGCATCATACAAGCGAGGGAATTGTGTGGATTAAGGGTGGAAGAACTGGAATTGCATTGTGGAGTTTCTCTGATTTATGTAAAAAGCCGAATAGCAAGTCTTCCTTTGAAGTGGAATTCGATATAAAGGTAGAGAGTAGCAAGGGATTCATTAACACTATTCCGTTAGCTGTTGGAATAGAGGATACATTTCAGGGTCGAAGTAAAACTGAAGTTTTATCGTTAAGGATAGACGAACCGTTAACATTGAAAATAGACCCTGAGATTGTTCGAAATGGCAGTGCTATAAATATTACTGTTTTCCCCATACAGGGGACAGATTACATCGGCGTGACACAAAATGATGTCAAGATATTTTCTGTGCAGAAAGGTTTTGTATCCAATTATGCGAAGGCTATAGTTATAACCTTTTTGAAATTTCTGTTAATAGTGATTATTGCCGTAATGGGGTCCACTTATTTGTCTGCGCCTGTCAGTATAGCATCAGCCTTAGTTGTCTTTTTATGCGGACATATATTGGATTTTATTAAAGATTTCTCTTTGCTGATTCAACGCCATGATGTTCATGAGCATGCTTTACCGACTATGCTTAAAAAACCTGATGTTTTCTTGATTTATTTGGATTACATTGTCAAAAAGCCTTTGGAGTGGTTTTCGGTTATTCTGCCGGATTTTAAAAGGTTTGATAGCCTGAAATTTTTATTGAAAGGCATAAATATTCCATTAGAAACTGTTGGTGTTGTTTTAGGGTATACAACCATATATGCGGGTATTTGCATTTTTATTTCTTCTGTAATATTAAAAAAAAGAGAGTTTTTTTAAGCACATTTGATGCGTAGAAAGAGGATTGGTTTTTTATCAGCATTAATTTGTGCTATTTTCTTTGTCAATATATGTATTCATTCGTTCCGTGATACACAGATAACTAATGTATTTCGCTATGACCCTACAGAAAGTATTCCATTGCTTTTGCTGGGAGGTTTTCGCGGGATTGCAGTGGATTTTCTCTGGGCAAGAGCCGTTACGAGGCATGAAGAGAAAAAATACTATGAATTATTAACGATTAATAACCTTATAGCTAAGTTACAGCCGAACTTTCCTGCAGTTTGGATTTTTCAGGCATGGAACATGGCATATAACATTGCTCATGAATGGGATGCGCCGCAGAATAAATGGAAATGGATTCATACCGGATTAAACTTCGCAAAAAAGGGGGCGTTGAAGAATCCTAACAGTAGCGATCTTTTCTTTGAACTTGGGTACATGTATTTGCATTTGTTTGATCAGCGGTTTTTTAAATATGCGGCTTATTATAGAGAACAGTTAAAGCAAGAAGACAAAGAAGACAATTATGAAGTGTCGCTTTATTGGCTAAGGAGGTCTCTTTTAAATGCGCCAAAATTTCATAATGTTTCAG
>MHXP01000130.1 GCA_001824485.1 Planctomycetes bacterium GWA2_39_15
CTTAGGTGGATACGCTACATCCGTTATCACCGCGCTGACTGCCCAGAATACACTTGGTGTTCATTCTATCTTTGAAATACCTGCACAATTTGTAGGTCAACAAATTGACGCCATTATGACAGATATTGGCACAGATGCGGTTAAAATAGGCATGCTGGCGAATAAAGAGATTGTTGAAATAGTTTGCTCAAAAATCAGGGAATATAATATCAAACACGTTGTTGTTGACCCAGCAATGCTGTCTAAAAATGAAAAAAGGCTTTTATCTGCCGATGCAATTAATGAACTCACTTCAAAATTGTTTCCACTTTCCTACCTCGTCACGCCCAATATCCCGGAGGCAGAATGCATGTGTGGTTTTAAGATAAAAAACATCGCTGAGGCAGAAAAGGCTGCTAAAACTATTTATCAATCTGGCGTCTTGAATGTCCTTATAAAAGGAGGTCATGCAGAGCTGTCAAGCGATATGAGAAAAAAGAATACCATAATAGATGTTTTATACAATGGGAGATCTTTTGAGTATATAGAGGACGAATATATACCAACAAAAAATACACATGGCTCAGGGTGTACGTATGCCTCCGCCATAGCTACATTTCTGGCTAAAGGAAGCCAATTGAAAGACGCAGTTAGAAGAGCAAGGGGATTTGTTACGAATTCTATTAAAAAGTCCCTCTGCCCGGGTAAAGGTTATGGAACTTTGAACCAGTTCGATGGTATACAATTCCCTTGAATTAAGTAGAATTGACTGTTATAATTTTTTTGGTTTTAAGTATTTAAAAAATTGTTCTGTAATAATTTTGTATTTTATGCAATAGTTATTATTCACGAATTAGGCAAAATGCACTTGTCTCGTATCAAGGAAGCATTATATGCAGCAAGTCGTCGCTTTAGAATCTAGTGTATTAGTTCTAAACAAATTTTTCATGGCTCTGCATGTGATTTCGGCAAGGAGGGCTTTCGCCTTGTTATGTAAGGAAGCCGCCGAGGTCATTTCTGTAGATGATGGGAAATTTAGTTCCTATAATTTTGACTGCTGGAAGGATGTTTCTCTATACAAAGTAAAATCGGGTTTACCAGAGGACGGCATAACAAGTTGGATCCGGACAGTTTCTTTTGAAATTGAGGTGCCGAAGATTATCCGTCTTTTATTTTACGACAAGCTTCCGCAATCCAATGTAAAATTCAACAGACGGAACATTTTTGCCAGAGATGAAAACAAATGTCAATACTGCGGTCACCGATTCCCGACATCGGAACTTAGCTTAGATCATATTGTACCGAAGGCGTACAATGGGAGAACCACATGGACAAATATTGTGTGCGCCTGTACGGAATGTAATAAGCAGAAAGGTGGCAGAACACCTGTACAAGCGGGAATGAAGTTAATACGTAAGCCTGCAAAACCAAAACATAGCCCGATACTAAGCCTGAAACTCCGTTCGGATAAATATAGCTCATGGAAACAGTTTTTAGACGAGGCGTATTGGTCGGTGCCGCTGAAATAAACCTGTACGCCGACTTTTGACAGGGCAAGCTTTAACAGGTTCAGAAATTCTGGAAATGGTCTTTTTGCGGTAATTACACATCTCTACTTTCAGAGAATATTATCTAAAAATTGTGGAAGAAGATCAGGCTGATAGTTGCTCTAAAACCATTCGAAGGGTACTTTCTCCTTTTTCCAAAATATACGGGTTTGTAGTTAAAACTCGTATTTTTTTTTATAAGAAAGGTATTCTAAAAAGCGCTCATCTTCCTGTACCTGTAATTAGTGTAGGAAATATTACGATGGGGGGAACGGGAAAGACACCGCTCGTTGAGTACATCGCAAGATATTTACAGGGAAAAGGAAAAAAGGTTGCTATCCTCAGTAGGGGTTATGCAGCTAATATAAGACAGACAAACGGTTCTTTGACAAAAAATATCTGCAACGATGAATATCTTTTGTTTAAGGAAAATATCCCTGATATTCCGAATTTGTTAAATAAAGACAGGATTAAAAGCGGATTGGAGGCAATTAATAAATTTCAGGCAGAATGTCTCGTGCTGGATGATGGATTTCAGCACCTTCGCCTGGCAAGGGACCTGAATATTGTAATCATTGATGCACTGAATCCATTTGGGCATGAACAGGTAATCCCGCGAGGCATGTTGCGGGAACCCCTGGAAGGACTCAAGAGGGCTGATTTGATCATGCTATCACGCGTAGACCAATGCAGCCGGGATAAAATCGTGGTTATCACCAACCGCTTGCGTGAGATTATAGGCGATGTCCCTGTTATAGAAACAGTTCATAAGCCGATTTGTTTAGAATCGGCAAAGGATACAACGAAGTTAGATATTGATTGTTTACGTGGTAAAATGGTCTTTGCCTTCTGTGCCATAGGAAACCCTGCATCATTCAGAAAAAGCATAGAAAATTTAGGGGCTGGGATAGCCGGTTTTCGTGTATTTCCCGATCACCATGTTTATACCCCTTCTGAATTACAGGAATTGAATGCTGAGGCGCAAGGTATTAAACCAGATGCAATTGTCATTACCCAAAAAGATAGGGTAAAAATTGGGAATAATCTCGGTATCTGGGATTTTCCCCTGTGGACGTTAAAAATAGAAGTTCGTATTGCAAATGGTTATGAAATTTTTGAAAATAAAATCAATACTATTCTGAATTGAAAGGAAATGTCAAATGGCTCATAAAATTACTGATGAGTGTATAAATTGCGGGGCATGTGAGACCGAATGCCCTGTAAATGCTATATCTGAATCGGGAGATAAAAGGGTAATTAATGCAGACCTCTGCACCGATTGCGGCAATTGTGTAAGCATATGCCCTGTCGAATCAATACTTGCTCCGTGACGCGCAAGGATCGGTTCTGTCAGTTTCAAGGAATTGTGAATGGCAAAACAAAATGAACATGATGCTGGTTCTTTTAAACCTTTAGACCTCAGCAGGGTCAAGACCTATTCAATTAAGGAGCGAAAGAATCTTTCCAATATCAACCAGTTTGCTAAACCTGTCTTGCCCACAGATGGGATGTGTGCCTTTTTTGAATCCCTCCCGGAAATTCTTGCTTCAGCAAGCCTGCGGAAGGTGATTGATGCAATAGTCCATGCATATCATAACAAACGCCCAGTAGTAATGGCAATTGGCGCACATGTTATAAAGTGCGGTTTATCGCCGTTAATTATAGACCTCATGAAACGCCGTGTAATAACGGCGCTCGCCATGAATGGCGCTGCCGCAATCCATGATTACGAAGTCTCGCTAATCGGAGCTACGTCTGAAGATGTAGCAGTTAGCCTGAAAGACGGCAGTTTTGGTATGGCAAGAGAAACAGCGTCGGCGTTTCAAATCGCATCCACAAAAGGAACAAAAGAAAATATTGGACTTGGCCGCGCACTGGGAAATAAAATAGCCGAAGAAAAAAACAAGTATAACGACATGAGTCTGCTGGTATGGGGGGCAAAACTGAATATACCAGCCACGGTTCACGTTGCGTTGGGAACAGATACAATTCACATGCATCCTAACGTTTCCGGAAAAGATCTTGGAGAATCCAGCCACATTGATTTCAAAATCCTTGCCTCTGTAGTTTCAGAATTAGAAGGAGGGGTATGGCTGAATGTAGGTTCTGCAGTCATCATGCCTGAGGTTTTTCTTAAGGCGCTCTGTATAGCAAGGAACATTGGTAAAAAGGTTGAAAATTTTGTGACTGTAAATATGGACATGATTCAGCATTATAGACCACAAACGAATGTCCTGAAAAGACCAACCCAGTACGGATATGCAATTACTGGTCACCACGAAATTATGTTACCGTTACTGAGAATGGGTATTCTCTCTAAACTTGGTATAGGAGATGAGTAAAACCAGAACCCTTTTACAAATATACCAAAAAATGCTGGACACGTTAGGCCCGCGCCAATGGTGGCCCGGAGAAACTCCTTTTGAAGTCGTTATTGGCGCTATATTAACACAAAATACCAACTGGTCTAATGTTGAAAAGGCTATCAAAAACCTCAAGCAGGCTGGCAAGCTTACTCCTAAAGGAATACATGAATTAAATGTAACAGAACTTGCTCAGCTTATTCGCCCTTCAGGTTTTTTTAATGTAAAGGCAAAACGTGTTAAGGCATTTGTCAATTGGCTATTTTCTAAATATGATGGCAAACTCCCAAGAATGTTTGCTCAGGATTTGCAAACGCTTAGAAGTGATTTGCTCGCCGTAAAAGGCATAGGACCTGAAACTGCGGATTCTATTTTGTTATACGCTGGGAATATGCCTACTTTTGTTGTGGACGCCTATACATACAGGATTTTTTCAAGGCATGAACTTATTCCTGAAGAAAGCACCTATGACGAAATAAAGTCTCTTTTTGAAGAAAATCTTCCGAAAGACGTAAAGTTATTTAACGAATATCATGCATTATTAGTAAATATCGGAAAGATGTTTTGTAAACCAAAGAAAGTCTGTGAACAGTGTCCTTTAAGAGATTTCTTGTAATTTTGCAACAGCACGGAAAACAAAGGAAATATCTGTAGAGGCAGGTTTGAAACCCGCCCCTGCGTAATAATTTTTTAGCAGAAAAGGTTACTATGAAGCGCTACTTTAGGTTATTTTTGGAGTAAATAAATAAAATGACAAGCAATGATGTGTTAATAAAAGGCGGCCATGTGGTTGACCCTGCAACAGGGCTTGACGGTCGCTCAGACATTCTTATCAAGGATGGTAAGATTAAAGCAGTTTCTAATGACATAAAGGCAAGTAACAACACGCTGGTTATAGATGCAACCAATAAACATGTAATTCCTGGTTTAATTGATTGCCATGTGCACCTTCGCGAACCAGGCATGGAGTATAAAGAGACCATAGAAACAGGTTCTCGTGCTGCAGCAATGGGTGGTTATACAACATTGATTTGCGAACCCAATACTATTCCTCCCATTGATTCATTAGAAATGGTGGCATCCTTGATGGAAAAGGTCTGCCAAAAAAGCAAGGTGAATATTTATACAAAGGCATGCATCACAAAAGGATTGTTGGGTGAAGAGCTAACAGATATTGAAAAGCTAGCAACAGATAAACGAGTGCGTGCCCTATCGGATGACGGCAACCCGGTTTTTTACGAAACATTAATGAAAAGGGCTTGCGAGTTAGCCGCACGAAACGATATTATTATTAGTCCACACTGTGAAGATTCCCAAATTTCTTTAGATAAGGCAAAAGAAAATTCCAATGTGGCGCACTTCCCCGGTAAGCCATTCTGCCATGAAACCGACTTTATCATCCGTGAGATTAAATATACCGAACAAGCCAAAGGATGGCTGCACGTTTCACATGTCAGTCTGAAGAGTTCTCTCGAGGTTATTCAACAAGCAAAAGAAAGGCATCTTGCAAGGATCACATGTGAAGTCACTCCGCATCATTTATTATTGGACGATAACTTCAAAAATGCGAACGGAACTACACCCAAAACGAATCCGCCTCTGCGTTCCAAAGAAGATAGGGAGGCGCTCCAAAAAAGTCTATCTAATGGCGTGATTGACGTCATCGCCACAGACCATGCACCGCATACCCACGACGACCTTAAAAAAGGCGCCTCGGGCTTTGTAGGGCTTGAGAATGCGCTCGGTGTTCTCCTTACAAAACTTGTCCATCCTAGCATACTATCATTAAAAGAACTTGTCCGTAAAATGTCCGCCAACCCTGCTAGAATATTTAGAATCAATGGAGGCAGTTTAGCAGTGGGCATGCCTGCCGACATTGCCATTATTGATATGAATAAAGAATGGACGGTGGATGTAGAAAAATTTGAGTCCAAGGCAAGAAACTGTCCTTTTAACGGCTGGAAATTGAGTGGACAAGTTGTAACCACCTTAGTCGGTGGCAAGGTAATTGTTAATAACTCCCAAATTGTATGTTAATAGTCGTTGACGGCTATAATTTTATATTTACCGTACCAGAACTGGAAAAGCACGTAAGGGTAAAACATATAGAACCTATGCGTGACCACATAATTTCCTTATTTTCAAAATATAAGGAGAAGAAACGCTGCGATGTGATCATAGTATTCGATGGCAGTTATACAGAATCTGATTTACCAAAAAAACAAACCCATTCCGGCGTTACTGTGATGTATTCAAAGAATGGTATAAGCGCTGACACCGAGATAAAAAATATCACAAGCCTTTGCCAAAATCCAAAAGATGTCTCTATTGTAACCTATGACAACGACATAAAAAGGCACGTCAAAAAATGCGGCTGTCAGATTATCGAACCAAAGGCAATGTATAAAGAAATTCTGGAGATTCTAAACACAGGCAAAAAAAACAAATCTGATGAGCCTGATAGTAAACTGGATGGTCCGTCTGAAAACGATGCAAAATACTGGAAGGATGTTTTTAAAAACCTTCCAGATGAAAAGCCTGAACATGGCATAAAACATACAGAAACACCAATAGTGAAGAAGGAAAAAAAGAAACTACTCCGTGATGAACCACCCTGTAAATTACAAGGACCTTCTGTCAGTGAGACACAATACTGGATTAATATTTTCACAGAAATCGAAAAAAATGAACAAAAAGATTAGAGGTTACTGGATTGTCAAGTGTTCTCCGACACTCATCTATGCCTGCTGTATATATGTTGCATCTTCCAAAGACACTTCTTCTACTCCTCTTCCGCCTTACGTTGACAAACTTATCCATTTTGCGGTGTTTGGTCTATTGTGCCTGATGACCTGTTGGTCGCTTTCCTCTGCCAGGATTGAAACCAGGAAAATTTACAATATCATCATAGCGATCGCCATTACTTCCCTTTATGGTGTGTCGGATGAGTTTCACCAATCTTTTACACCACACCGTTCAGTAGAATTCCTTGACTGGCTGGCAGACACTGGTGGTGCCGTTTCTGCGGGCTTCTTTTGGCAAATATCAGTATATAAACGACACATAAAGGA
>MHXP01000131.1 GCA_001824485.1 Planctomycetes bacterium GWA2_39_15
GTGTTTGAAATTTATAAGTATTGTGCCACTTTTAAAATTAATATAGTTCAGGGTGTTTATTAAATGTTTTTTATTAACCTTTTTTCCTTCTTCAATTTGGCTATCTAAGTTGGTGTTGTGAAACAATTGGGGAATTCTATTGAGATTATCCATGCATAAATTCTGTTAGAGTTATTAGTTGTTTTGTTAAAAACTCTTTGTTAACGGTACTGATTTTAGGATAACTTTGTTTACGTTCACAATACAGCCATTTTGGTATTGTTAAATCAAATTAGTTTTGATTTAAAAAAGATTTAGTGAATTCATTTTTTTATAAATGACCATTGTTGTTTTTTTGGGAATGAAATTATGGCGGCAACATATTAATCTTAAAAATTTTCTCTGCAAATTTTTAAGCTGGGCACTCGGCAATAAATATCCTGTTTTTATTTTGTCGAAATTCTATAGCGCAAAATTATCACCTCCTCTCATTTTGCAACCTATTTCAGTTAACGGTTAGTAACCTTACATGGGTGGTTTTTTTTCTAAAAATTAGATTATCAAATCTATTTTGTTTATCAATGATTAACAGAAAGCCACTCTTTTCTGTAATCAATCATTTTGGCATTGATGATTGTTTTGCATCTTCTGGTTTGGGTATTTCTCCTTCGGTTGTTTGTTCCGATGACTTCTGTTCCGCCCCAGCTTTTTGTTCTGCTTTTGTTTTTGCCTTAGCTGCGATTTCTGCCTCGCGCTCTTTCTGCCGGCGTTTTTTTTCTGATTCTCTCAGGTCATATTCGAGTTCTTTGTTTAACTTATCAGGGTCTGTTTTAGAATCATCAACATAGATTTCCCGTGGAGTCTTAAATTCTATGTTAACGCGGTTGCCACCACAGCTTAAAACTGATAAAGAAAGAATGCTGATTGGTAGTATTTTTAAGATGTGTCCATTTACTTGCATGTTAATCCTCTTAAAATTTAAAAATTATTGGTAGCGGACGATAACTCCCAAAGTATACATTTTAATTTGTATTTTTGCAGTTTTATTTTTGTTTTTTAGTTTATTATACTGATCCCAAGAGCTGTTGTATATTCTCAACAGAAGGGTTCTTAATTATCCCTTTTTCAGTAATTATTGCTGTGATATTTTTTGCTGGAGTGACATCAAAAGCAGGATTAAAGACCTTGATTCCCTCAGGCGCAGTCCTTTTGCCGAATCCACAAGTGACCTCTTCGGAGGAGCGCTCTTCAATGGGAATATCATTTCCAGATTTTATACTTAAATCAAATGTAGAAACAGGAGCGGCAACATAAAATGGAATGCCATGCTCCTTTGCCAGAATGGACACGCCGTAAGTGCCGATTTTATTGGCGGTGTCTCCGTTGGCGGCGATCCGATCAGCACCCACAATTACGCATTGTACCTTTCCCAGTTTCATTACATGTCCTGCCATGTTGTCACATATCAGGGTAACATCTATTCCTGCCTGCATAAGTTCCCATGCCGTTAGCCTTGAGCCTTGTAAGAGGGGGCGAGTTTCATCCGCATAAACCTTAAATTGTTTTCCCTGTTCTTTTGCCTTAAACATAACTGCCAGTGCAGTTCCATAATCTGCAGTTGCCAGACCTCCAGCATTGCAATGAGTTAAAACACCGTTGCCGTCTTTGATAAATCCAGTGCCATTCTCTCCAATCTTTCTGCAAATGGCCTTGTCTTCATTTTGTATTTTAAGAGCTTCCTGCAGAAGAATTTCTTTTATTTCCTGAACGGATTTGTTTTTGTTATTTTGTGCAACACGCTCCATACGGGCAAGTCCCCAAAAGAGGTTGACTGCTGTAGGACGAGACGAGCCCAAATAGGTTGTTGCCTGCTTGAGTTCTTTTAAAAACGTATTGGCATCTTTTGCGTTTATATTTTTAATCCCAAGGACTACCCCCATGGCGCCTGCAATGCCAATTGCTGGCGCACCCCTGACCATAAGGGTCTTAATTGCATGCCAGATACTTTTAATATCCTCACAATAGACATATTTTAATTCTGTGGGTAACAGGGTTTGGTCAATTAGTCGAATGCGACCGTTAATATTCCCTTCCCATTCGATAGTTGGTAAAGGCATTTCATCTCCCTTGAAATATTATACTGAAAATTTTCTTTTGTAATTTTAGAAATAATTATGTGTTAAGAGTTGTAAGTTAACGCTTTTAAATTTTGAACTTACTACTTGTAACTCGCAACTTCCAACTCTTTGCGTCTACAGTAATCCAAGTTCTTTTCTTGCCTCTTTATCCTTTTTTTCTACTTCATCTGACAGTTTCTTTTTATATGCAACAAGTTTTTGCCGTAATTTTGAGTCTGATACACTTGCTATTTGAACTGCTAATATTGCAGCGTTGATGGCTCCGGATTTCCCGATACCCATCGTAGGAACAGGAACACCCGAGGGCATTTGGACCATTGAGAGAAGTGAATCTAATCCGCCTAATCCTGAGGTTAGCATAGGTACGCCAATAACAGGGATAGGAGTTAAGCTTGCAATAACCCCAGCCAGATGCGCAGCTCCCCCCGCACAGGCAATAATCACTTCATATTTCTTTTCGGCATCTGTTGCGTACGATTGGACTCTTTCTGGTGAACGGTGGGCCGATATGATATTAACATCGAAGTCCAATCCGAATTCTTTCAATATATTTATGGCTTCCTTCATCGTTACAAGGTCTGAGTCACTACCCATTACTATTCCAATTTTTTTGTTTGTCATTATTCACCTTATCAATATTTTTAATAGTTTATCTCGCCGCAGAGGTGCACAAAGAGTGGGCAGAAGTTGGGAAGTTGAGGGGATGAGAGGCTGATAAATTCCAAAATTCACAACTTCTCAATCTCTTATCTTCTGTCCAGTTTTGTGTCTTTGCGGTAAATCATTAGAATAATTAATTTATGTTAGCAAAGAATTATATATTTGTGTAATAAAATTTGGGAAGAATGCTGATAAAGTGTTTGTTGCTAATTTTGTTTGCTTCCGCAGGCGATTTAGATAAAGAATATGGTGAGGTTTATTCAATAAATGTCGTGCAGTAGCTGGTATATTTACATTTCCACCTTCAGTTACCATATTTTCGTTTATTTCAATATCTTCCTCTATACCGTCAGAAATGGTACGTATAACCACAAATGGAATGCCTAAGGAGTTGGCACGTTCTGCTATTGCGAATGATTCCATATCAATAGCTATCGCAGAAGTTTGGTTCCCAATATGTTTTTTGGTTGAGGCCTGACTAACTATTTTACTGACTGATAAAACATCTCCACAATGTGATTTAAATGTATCGGTACGGCTTAATCTAACAGCCAGGTCTACAATTGATGCATCACAGAAAAGTGTCGAATCAATCTGAATGTTTCCTTCAAATACTTTCTGGGATGAATGTAGTACGTGTTTTCCTATAATCAAATCCCCTACGCAAACATCGGAGTTTACACTGCCCGCAAAACCAGAAGAAACCATTAGCTGTATCCTGAAACATTTCGATAAGTATTGAATAACCGCCGATACATTTTTACCTATGCCTGTCTGAACGAGGGTTATTGGAAAACCACAAAATTCAGATTGATAAAATGTGGCGTGGGCATGGCGTATCTTTTTTAAGATATTTACTTTCGGTTTTAAGGAAGCCAGCTCTTGGCTTAAAGCAAAAAATATAGCTATCATAAATCTTCTTGTCTAATTAGAAGGATGGGTAAATGGAATCAAATTTACTTAAGATTTTCAATAACAATTATTAAAAAGTATAAAATCCAATCAATTGTTATTTAGAAAAGCTCAATATATTGTAACGTTTAAAATGTACCAGGTATAGTAAAATTTAGTTGAATTTCCAATGTATGTTTGTTAAACTCCAACATTTAAAGTTACCGAGAGTAATGTTTTTGGTAATAGCTATGTTTCTATAAATGTTGGAGGTTAAACAATGGGTACTGTGGTTGATGATGATATATCCCTGGATAAATTGTTGGATGCAGAAACATTGTCAAGGGAAACTGTTGCATACATAAGGAAACATGTATACAGTTTCAAAGAGTCCAGGGAAGACATGAACAAAAAGATTGAAGAATTAAAGGCTGGTATAAAAAAGGAGCACGGTGGCGCCAAATCAAAGGATTTTATCCTTTTGCTGGGTATATGTGAGTGTATCATTGGGAGTGTGAAAGAGGCATCTGAATTGCTAAAGGAGGTAAAATCAAGGAAGATAGCAGCTTATTACTTAGGGAAATGCTATCAAGAACTTGGTGATTATAATAATGCCTTAGAACTCTTTGGTCGTGCGAAGAAAACAGATGCCGAAGAGTTTGATATTAGTATGGATATTGCGGAGACAAAAAGAATGTCTGGAGATATCGAAGGCGCATTACATATTATCAAAAAATTTTCTCAGTCTCATAGAAATGACGCCGAATTGTATTACCAGTGGGGGCATTGTCTTGATGATCTGGGAGAATATCAGGAAGCATTTTGTAATTATGAGCAAGCGCTTCAAATTGACCCAAACCATGTAAAGACCCTTTTTCGTATGGCATTTAATTACGATATGGATGGAGAAGATGAAAAGGCCATTGAATATTACGAAAAATGCACAAATGTGTCCCCTGCTTATAAAAATGCACTTATCAATTTAGGCATATTATACGAAGATATAGGCAAATGCGATGATGCAATGTATTGTTTTGAGACAGTTTTAGATGCCGAACCAACCAATGACCGTGCATCGTTGTTTTTAAAAGATGCGAAAGCTTCATTTGTTATGTATTACGATGAGGAAATTTCAAAGAAACAGGGAAAAGAACACGAAATGTTAAATATTCCCATTTCCGATTTTGAGCTTTCTGTAAGAAGCAAAAATTGTTTAGAAAAGATGAATATCCATACTTTGAAAGATCTTACTAAAGTTACAGAGCTCGATTTACTATCTTTTAAAAATTTCGGAGAAACCTCACTTAATGAAATTAAAGCCATTTTGGCACAAAAGGGGTTACGTCTAGGTCAAGCATTGGAAAGCGATAACGAGTCCGAGTTGTTTAGTAGAAAAATCACAGAAAAAAAGACAGATGCAATTAAAACTGTTTCAGACCTTTGGCTTTCTACCAGATGTAAAAATGCCCTTGGCAAGATTGGCATTAAAACCGTTGAAGAACTTACAAATAAGACCGAAGCAGAGTTAGGACAAGAGGACATCAAAGAAAATTATATAGATGAAATAAAAGAGAAGCTTTCTAAGTTTGGCTTAAGTTTAAAAACTGGAAATGATTGTGAGGCAGATTTGGATAATAACACCGCGGAACAAAGTATTTAACAAAATTTTTCGGATGACATAGTTACGATATACTGAGGATGTTGCATTCATGATAGATTACATCCGAGGACGGGTGTTTAGCAAATCCCCAACCCGGCTAATCTTGGAAGTAGCGGGCATCGGTTATCTATTGCACATTCCACTATCTACCTTCGAGAAAATCCCTAACCAAGGAGAATTTACTGTTCTTACCCAGTTATTTATAAGGGAAGACCAGTTAAAAATGTTCGGTTTTGCAACGGTGGAAGAGAGGGACATGTTTCAATTGTTGTTATCAGTTAATGGTATAGGACCTAATATGGCAATTACAATACTCTCTGGCAGTACAGTAGCCGATATAAAACATGCCGTGATCAATGAAGATGCAAAGGCATTGGAAAAAATTAAAGGGGTAGGGAAAAAAACGGCTGAACGGATTATTTTGGAACTGAAGGGAATTATTAAAGAAATTACAACACCTTTACCCATGGGTATTGACTCACAGCAAAGGGCAATTATATCTGATGCTGTCATGGCTTTGATTTCTTTGGGTTATGGAAGGTCATTAGCTGAAAAAGCCGTAAGCGAAGCAGCAAAAAAATCGCAAACAGTTAATAATATTGAAATACTTGTGAGGGAGGCTCTGAATTATAAGGTCTAATTTCCGTATGGAACTACAAGCTATTTTGTAGGATTTTTTATGTTAAAAGAGGATGTTTTATCTTCAACAACAATCCCTGAGGATAAAAATCTAGACCTTACACTTAGACCAAAACGGTTCAGTGATTTTATCGGACAGAACCGTATAAAAGAAAATCTGTTCATTTACATTGAGGCTGCAAAAAAAAGAAAAGAACCTTTAGATCACATCTTGTTTTCTGGTCCTCCTGGTTTAGGGAAAACAACGTTGTCGCAAATTATTGCCAACGAAATTAATGCAAAGATTACAACAACTTCTGGCCCAATCATGGACAAGCCTATGGACCTTGCAGGTATTCTAACAAACTTAGAACATGGCGATATCCTTTTTATTGATGAAATTCATAGGCTAAATACAACGGTTGAAGAGTATTTATATTCAGCAATGGAAGATTTTTCCATTGATATTATAATTGATCAGGGGCCTAAGGCTAGGTCGGTTAAAATCAATTTGCCGAAGTTTACGCTCATTGGATCTACTACACGCGAGGGGTTACTTACTTCTCCTCTTCGCTCACGCTTTGGTGTGTTGGAGAAACTAGAATTCTACCCATGGATGGACATTTACAAGATTGTGATTAATTCCGCCCGTATTCTCTCTATTCAGATAGATGAAAAAGGAGCAGAAGCTATCGCCATGCGGTCACGGGGCACCCCAAGAATAGCTAATAGATTTTTGAGACGCATTCGGGACGTTGCCCAGGTGCGCGGAAACGATATCATCAACGAAGGCGTTGCCAAAATAGGCTTAGAAATGCTGGGGATTGATGAAAATGGTTTGGGAGATATGGATCGTAAAATCCTGGAGACCGTAATTCGGTATGGGGGAGGTCCTGTTGGTTTGAAGACTATTGCAGTTTCGGTAAGTGAAGAGGAAGATACCATTGAGGAGGTGTACGAATCGTTTCTGATTCAAAGTGGATACCTTGATAAAACTCCTCGCGGAAGAATTGCCACAAAGAAAGCATACGAGCATCTGGGATATAATACAGATACAGGACTCCAAAAAAGACTGTTATAGAGGAGTAGTAATTATATGAATCTGTTGTTACATATTTGTTGCGCATGTTGTTTATGCGCGCCATTGAATGAGCTTAGAAAAGAAGGTTTTAAAGTAACCGGGCTCTTTTACAATCCAAATATTCATCCATTACTTGAATTCAGAAAAAGGTTGAAGGCTTTGCGCGTATTTCAAGAAAGCGACCCCATTTCAGCAATTTACAATGAGGATTACGGACTAAGGGAGTATTTAAAAACCGTTGATTATGAGGGTGGTGATCGCTGTGCTGATTGTTATGCCATGCGGCTAAAATTTACGGCGTCTTATGCAAAAGAGAATGGGTATGATGCTTTCACATCTACTATGTTGTTTAGTATTTACCAGAATCACGAACAATTAAAAATGCTTTCAGAAAATATATCCAGAGAATATGGGATAGACTTTGTTTATCGTGATTATCGTTATTTATCTGAGTGTAGTCATGATATAGCAAAGAAAAAAATGATTTACAGGCAAGGTTATTGTGGTTGTATCTTCAGTGAATATGAGAGATATAAAGATACTACTCGTGAATTATACAAAGGTAACAATCTGTGCGGCAAAGACAGTGAGAATGTTCATAAAACTTTAAAGACTAAAATCGAGCGGCAAAAATGCGATTGCTTTGGATAGCTATAGTGTAATTGGAGTATTTTGTCGCATCGTTAGGATAGCCTGGTAAATATTAAATTTATTTAAACACAATAGAAGAAGATAAAATAAATTGCCTTTAACAATTGTAAATATAAAATAATATGGGTAGGGTGCTACTCTTAATGATTGCTACATTATTGCCAACTATGTCTATAGGAATGCCTCTTTCATGCCAGAGAGGTACTACTGAAATTCAAGATGGGGTTCTTGATTATGGACCCCTTCTGGATAAAACACCTATCGTGCGTGTGCTCCTCATAAACGATGCTAAAGATGCGCAGTTAGCTATAAGAGGCAGCTATCAGATTACGGGCAGTTTAACCAATATTATAGAGCAAGGGCAAGGGTTGCAGAATGCCACAATATCTGTAACAAATAGCAGTATCAAGATTGGAAACAAAAATTATGATAATAGTGAATTACGTATTACAAGCCTGCGAGATGGAGAAATTGAATTAAATAAGGTACGGTATCGCGGTGAAATCAGGATATTGCTGCAATTCAACAACAAATTCTCAGTGATCAATGAAATAGACCTAGAGAGTTTTGTTGCAGGTGTCCTTGGCAGTGAAATGATGCCATCATGGAACGAAGAGGCTTTGCGCGCTCAGGCGGTAACTGCAAGAACATACGCATTGTATAAAAAAAAGAAAAGACGTGATGAAGTTTACCATTTGGACATGTTGGAACTTGCATACCGAGGTATGGCAGGGGAAACCACAAGACTTAACAAAATTGTGCAGGAAACTAAAGGTGTGGTTATGGTATATAACTGGAATATTTTCCCTGCATATTTCCATAGCACATGTGGCGGCCATACGGAAGATAGCAACCATGTATTCGGGAAAGATAGCATACCCCCGCTGAGTGGAGTAGTATGTAATTATTGCAATAACTCAAAATATTCCAGATGGAGCACTGACATTAATAAATCGGATATAGAAAAAAGATTGCGTGAATCGAATATTTATGTTTCAAATATTAATACAATAAAGACTCTTGATCCCGGAGTTGGCAATCACGGCTCCAGGGTTGAAATAATTTCTGCAAATGGAAGCAAAGAAATGAATGCAAATGATTTTAGGTTGCTGGTTGGTCCAAATTATTTATACAGCACGGCATTTAATTCCAGAAATAACGGGAAAAGCATTACCTTTTCTGGAAGGGGATGGGGACACGGGGTAGGACTTTGCCAGTATGGCGCCCAGGCTATGGCTGAAAAGGGTTTTAAATGGACAGCTATTTTAGAATATTACTATCCAAAGATAAATTTGGTTCGGGTATATTAATACCTCTATTGCGGAGGTGTTATTGGTTTTTAGAGTCCTGGCAGTAGATAAGCAAACAAAGGCTAGGTGTGGTGAGCTTCGATTGGCTAATCATAGTATTCCCACGCCAGTTTTTATGCCGGTCGGCACTCAGGGAACGGTCAAGACCTTAACACCGTTGCATATAAAGGAGGCCGGTACAAAGATAATCTTATGTAATGCGTATCATCTCTGTCTAAGACCCGGTGAAAAAATTATTAAGCAATTGGGCGGCCTGCATAAATTTATGGGGTGGGATGGTGCGATTATCACAGATAGTGGTGGATTTCAGGTTTTTTCACTCACCGGGCTGGTAAAGATTTCGGATAATGGTGTAGAATTTCAGTCGCCAATTGATGGAACACGGCTGTTTCTTACACCCGAAAGGGTAACGCAAATTCAGAATGATATCGGCGCAGATATTATTATGGCGTTTGATGAATGCGTACCGTATCCATGTGAATATGACAAGGCAAGTGTGGCAGTAAAAAGAACACTCAATTGGGCAAAACGTTGTTTAAGTGCACACAATAATAAAAGTCAAACGCTCTTTGGCATTGTTCAGGGAAGTGTGTTTAAGGAACTTCGGGTCGAATGTGCCAGAAATCTTGTGGAAATGAACTTTGAGGGATACTCAATTGGAGGTCTGAGTGTGGGCGAAGGGAGTCTCCTGATGAATGAGGTGCTCGACTACACGGTGGATTATTTACCTAACGACAGACCAAGATATTTAATGGGTGTCGGATTTCCAATTGATATTATAAATGCTGTGGAGCGTGGAATTGATATGTTTGATTGCGTAGTTCCCACGCGTAATGGAAGGAATGGATGTGCCTTTACAAGTACAGGTAAAGTAAAGATACTGAACAGTAGGTACAAAGAAGACACAAAGCCGCTCGACGAGAATTGCGGTTGTTATACATGCCAGAATTTTACAAGGGCATATTTGCGGCATCTATTTCTGGCAAATGAAATCCTGGGATTAACCTTGATGTCATTACATAATATATATTATTTCCAAAATTTGATGCAGCAAATAAGAGAATCAATTGTAAGAGGTGAATTCAAAGATTTTAAAACAGACTTTTTATCGAAACAGTCTGAAACGATTGCGAATTAATTTGGCAAATTATATTTCCGGCAAATTTTTTAAATACAGTTAGGAGGGATAATATGTTTTTTTTATTACAAGCAGCAGGAAAACAGTCTTCACCAGGTGGTATGCTGTCCATGTTGCTTCCATTTATATTAATGTTTGTTGTAATGTATTTCTTGATACTCAGACCACAGAAAAGAAAGGAAAAAGCGCGTAAGGCGCTGTTATCAAGAGCCAAAAAAAATGACCGTGTAGTAACTGCCGGTGGAATTCATGGGACTATTATGTCGGTAAGAGAAAACGAAATTATCCTTCGCATTGATGATGCCAAAGATATTAAGGTTAAGGTTGATAGGACCGCAATTGCTACAGTATTAGAAGTTTCCCACGATGATACAGAAGAAGTAGAAGTAAAAGTAAAAGAGACTAAGGAAATCGCAAAGGAAAATAAAGAAACAAAATAACATTTATTATTTATAAATATGCTAGTTATTAAAAACAGCGGAAAGGGAGTCTGGTGAGGAGAAACAAATGACTAAAAAGTTAAGGTGGAAGATACCTCTCATTGTGGTGGTTATTGCAATCGGCATAATGGTTTTGTATCCACCGTCAGAAAAAGTCTTAAAAAGGGAAAATGTCAGGGAAATAGATGGCAAGGTTGTGGATCGCACCACATTAGAAAAATCCTGGACACAATTTTTTGTAACGAATCCTGTTATACGCGAGACGGTTGTAAGTACAGAAACAGACAAAGACGGCAAGAAGATATGTAATAAGACCGTTGAGTATACGTCAAAAGGTAAAATCAAACTTGGATTAGACCTCAAAGGAGGCTCTGAATTACTTTATAAGGTAAGAGTGGACGAGAGGGAAGATCATCCGGGTATTACAAAAGAAATTATTGAGGTGTTAAAAAAGAGGATAGATCCACAGGGGGTTATAGAATACAGGATTCAGGAACAGGGCAGTCATCGAATACTCATTCAGGTTCCCGGTGCAACAAGAACAGAAATAGAAGGATTGAAGACTCGAATCACGCGTCTTGGTAAGCTTGAGTTCAGGCTGGCAGCCAGTAGTGACGGTCCTGAATATAAAGAGGCGCTTGGTGGCAAAGAAGTTCCAGGCTTTTATAAACACTGGATACGAAAGAAAAAAGGCGAAGAAGGAGAGGCTGGTAAATGGTACCTCGTTCGAAACAAAACAGAAATTTCCGGAGAACATCTATACAGAATATACTCAGAACGAAAAGGGATTGAACCAGTCGTTGGTTTTGAATTTGACGCTATTGGTAAATCTAAATTCGGGCAAATCACAGAACGCAACATTGGTAAACCTTTAGCAATTATCTTAGATGATATCCTCTATTCTGCACCCGTCATACGCGACCGTATTCCAGGATCAGGGATTATCGAAGGGAATTTTACGCAGGATGAAGTCAATGAGTTGATAGCTATAATGCGGGCGGGAAGCCTTCCAGCAGACCTTGAACTTGAAATGGAAACTATGGTAGGTCCTAGTTTAGGAAGAGATTCCATTAACAAAGGATTACTCGCTGGCGCTATTGGTGGTATTTTCGCCGTTCTTTTTATTGGTATCTATTATATGGGGGTTGGTTGGGTAGCCAACTGCGCTAACGCATTAAACATCTTTTTGGTAGTTGGAGCGATGGCGTTACTAAACGCTACCATGACACTTCCAGGCATAGCAGGTCTGGTGCTAATGATTGGCATGGGAATTGATGCCAACGTGCTTATTTTTGAAAGGATTCGTGAAGAAAAAGCCAAAGGAAAGCCTATACGCGCAACCATTAAGGCTGGGTACGAAAAGGCTTTTTCCGCTATTTTTGACTCCAATATTACCACCTTGATCACAGGAGTGATACTTGCAGCAGTAGGTACTGGGCCTGTAAAAGGATTTGCATGGACATTAATCCTTGGTTTAAGTATTAACCTGTTTACGTCCATTTTTGTAACAAGGGTTATATATGAACTTTTTATGGATTTGAGCTGGATCAAGAATTTTTCCATGTTCAGACTGATAGGTATTCCCAATATCAAATTTATTAATTATCGCTTCATTCTGGTTGCAATTTCTGGTGCGTGTATCATTGGTGGAATAACAACGTTCGTCCTTCGTGGAAATAAAAAGTACGACATTGATTTTACAGGCGGAACTCTGGTGCATTTACATTTAAAAGATCAGACCCCGCCAGGATTTATAAGGACGGCACTGGCTGAAACGGGTTACGAAGAAGCCGAGGTACAGAGTATTTGGTCTGAGGAAAATCTAACTCAGTTTGCAACAACTGCAGATGAATTTGGTATCCGAATAAAAGAACTTAATGAAGAAAAGGTAAAACAAAAATTAACAGAAGATATAAAAGGAGTTCTGGATAAAACGGGTTTGTTTGCAGGAATAGATTTCGTTAAACCTCATGTGTTTAACCTCAGATTGCAAAACCCAGCAGATGAGATAACTATTCAAAAAAGTCTAAAAGACGCAAGATATAGTGAAGAAGATGTGGTTTCTTTATCACCTGTCAATCAACCTGCCAAAGAATATTTAGTGAATGTGGCAGGTCTGGAAGACGTTAAAAAACGCCTTCAATTGATAGGCGCGGTTGGGGATTGTTTTAAGAATAATCTTGTGTATCATGATGTCAGAATGAAACTGGGCGATATTACCGAAACATTACAGACACAAGACATAAGTTTGAAAACATCTCAGCCTTTTATAGATGTAGAAGTCAGTGAATCTATAGAGCCAACCGTTCTGAATCTTGAATTGGACAAGCTGGGCTTTAGTAATGTTACAGTGACAAAACAATCACAAGAGACTGAAAGGACACGCGCAAGTAAACTGAGAATAGAGGGTCCAAGAACAAGTTTACAAGATATAAAGCAAACTGTTAAGGAAACGGTTTCTATCCCGAGTGTTTACAATATCGGAAATGAAGCCATCCATGTGGAATTAAAAGAGGGTATTAGTAAGGAAGATTTTGTAGCCTTGATTGGCGGGATTAAACTTGCCAAAAGTGCAATGAAGAGTGTTAATACACTAAATGCTCCTGCACAACTATTCGCAATTCATATGCAGCCTTTGAGTGCGGAAAAAATACAGGAGAAAATCAAGCAAGATGTTGTAAATAGATTTAAAGATAACTTGTATAAAGAAAAAATTGATATTAATTTTGAATTGCTTAAAGATGTTTCCATCTCTCAGCCGAGCACAACAACTGCAAAGTCTCAAAATGAACCGAATTTAGTGCAATTTCGTATGACATTATCGAAACCCTTGAAAAAAGAGGCTGTTGAAGAAGTATTGACCTCCGCAGGGTACCCAAATGTGCTGGAGCAAGATTTACAGGCTGGAATGGAATATCAAACTGTTAAGATTGCTTTTAACTCTCTTGAAAATGTAGAAGCTGTAAAAAGTACAATTAAAAATGCATTTGAAATACCCAGTCCGCTTAAAAGAATTGTGAGTATAGGTTCTACAGTTGCAGAGGAGATGAAGAGCAGGGCTATACTCGGAGTAATTTTCTCTTGTATTGCAACGATATTTTATGTGTGGTTTCGTTTTGGGGATTTTAGATTTGGCAGTTCGGCAATCATTGCAGTAATTCATGATATCTTGATTACTTTAGGCGCTGTGGCGGTAGCAGACTACTTGTTTGGAAATATGAAAATAGATAGCGCCATGGTTGCAGCGTTCCTTACTGTGATAGGTTATTCTCTGAACGATACGATTGTTGTATTTGACAGGATCAGGGAAAATATGGGGGGACGCGGTAAAATATTAACCCCGCAATTGGTTAATGACAGCATCAACCAAACTTTGAGCCGCACCCTCTTGACAGGTATAACAACCATTGGAGTGTTGTGCGCACTGTTTTTCCTTGGTGGGCCTGAAATTCATGGATTTGCATTTGTTATGTTAGTGGGGATTATCGTTGGTACGTATTCAACAATATTTATTGCATGTCCCATGCTACTTAGGTGGAGGGGACTTACCCCATCAATTCAGCCATTACCACAACAAAATTACTCAATTAAAGGAAAGGAGGTAGTATCCAAGAACGCATAAAGGATAAAAACTAACGATACTTATGGTATACAAAAGGAGTCCGTGTATTTTATACCCGTACCGGTTCGGAAGTTGGTTATAAAATGTCTGTGTTTCTTTTTACTGGTGTGGGAAAATCAAGAACATGCATAAAGTCATTTGCACAATAATTAACGATAACCCTGATATGCAAAAAGATTGTTTTTTAACTTTTTCATTCCTATAAAAACCTTCGAAAGGAATAAAAAACAATGAAAAGAGATGTGCAGGTTGGTGTAATTTTAGGAGTGATTATTCTTGCAATTATTGGTGTATTTCTGAGCACAAGAACTGCTGTTAAAGAACCCGTTATTCCTATTCCTGAAATAGAAGAAGACACACAGGTGGGTGCACTAAATATAAATGAACTGACGCAGGATTTCCCGGGTGCACCTCAGGAATCTTTTAAAGAAGTAAAGACCTCCATAAATACAGGACGAAAAGAATCAGCCGTTACTAATGCCGTAAAGACCGAGGAGTCGCCGTCAGCAAAAGAAGGAGTAACAGCAAGTGTTGAAACAAAACCTAAAGAAGCCTCTTCACCTTCAAATCAAGAAGATTGGAAGGACGTTTCCTCTCCCGATGTAAATAAATCTGTCTCAAGCCAACAAACACACAAGGTGCAATATAGAGACGACCTTTATAAAATAGCAAAAAAATATTATGGAGATGTATCCAAGTGGCTCCTCATTTTTAATGCAAATAAAGATAAAATTCTGGACCGTAACAGCTTGAGAATTGGCACAGAACTCATTATACCGGAAGATAGAACAGTATCACCGAAGACAAAAACTGAAGCAACCACTCCACAACTTTCACAAGTAATTCAAATAGAGGATGCAAAACCAACCGCTAAAAAACACGTAGTTCAACAAGGTGATACACTATACAAACTGGCAGTAAAGTATTATAATGACGGCACAAAATGGAATAAAATATTTGATGCCAATAAAAAGACCCTAAAAAACCAGAAAGATTTATCAATAGGACAAGAATTAGAAATCCCAGACTTTTAATACATATCGAGGAGTAATGCAACAATGTTTAAAAATATTTCTTCAAGTGCTAAAGTTTTCTTTTCTTGTTTAGGCATAATGGCACTCATGATGTACAGCACTTCAACAATTTCCACGATTTATGCACAGGGCACAACCAATATTTTTCCCATGTATAGACATAATTTACAAAGGACAGGCAGAGTGCCATTTGCTGGTCCTTCAAACAATGATATAAAATGGAGTATTTCCACTTCTGGAGAAATATGGTCATCTCCTGTCATAGATGCTGATGGAGTCATTTATGTAGGAGGCACAGACGGGAATTTACTGTCTGTAACCCCAAATGGAAAGGTGTTGTGGGCATACAAGGTCAGTGATGAAATATTTGGGTCTCCAACAATTGGTTTAGAGGGTGTTGTTTATTTTGGTTCTGTAGATGGGCGACTTTATGCTATTAGTCCTGATGGGAAGCTAAAATGGAAATTCCAGACTAAAGGGGCTGTTCATACATCTCCTGCTATTGATAGTAAAGGTATTGTATACTTTGGTTCTTATGATGGAAAACTCTATGCTCTTGGCGCTAATGGAAAACTTTTATGGAATTATCAAACAGGGGCTGAGATTTTCACTTCTTCTCCTGCTATAGGAACAGACAATACCATCTATATCGGCTCTCGGGACAAACATCTGTATGCATTGAATACAGATGGGAGCTTAAAGTGGAAGTTTGAGACCGAAGGCAAAATAGACACCACGCCGGCGGTTGGTAGCGGTGTTATATATGTTACAGATACAAGTGGGAAACTATATGCCGTTAATGTAGACGGAACGCTGAAATGGAGTTTTAATTTAGGTAGCCAAACATACTCTTCCCCTGCAATTGCTTCAGATGAGACAGTATACGTGGGGACGCAGGAAGGCAATTTGTGTTCGATAAAAAAAGATGGCACCTTGAAATGGAAATTTAAAGCCGAAAATTCAATTACAGCATCTCCTACTATTGATGCAAATGACGTTATTTATGTGGGTTCATGGGATGGTAAATTATATGCTGTCAATAATGACGGCACCCTTAAGTGGAGCACCACAATTGGCGAACAATTACTTTCTTCACCTGCAATCGGCTCAAAAAACACACTTTATATTGGTTGTGTGAATTGGAAGATCTACGCAATAGGAAGATAGGTTTTTAAATTTACAAAATCCTTTTTACTTAATAATTAATTTAAGTTACAATAATTTCATAATGCTGATTTTATTTACTGATAAACTCGCTAAGGTGACGCGTTGTTGCTAACCAGATTTTACATTAGCATAAATACTATTTGCAGGAGATGTAGTACATGATAGGCATATCAAAGTTATATTGTGGCACTGTAGAGCCGTCTGACGCATTACGATACGGCAGAGAATCTAAGAAACTACCGTCACATCTATTACAATTCTCTCAGGACAAAAAACCGGTTGTCGTATGGAACGTAGGACAACGTTGCAACTTAAAATGCATTCACTGCTATTCTCAATCAAAAGATATAGAATACCCAAATGAGCTAACAACAAAAGAGGCGAAAGCCATGCTGGATGACCTGGCAGATTATGGCGCTCCTGTAATACTGTTTTCAGGTGGAGAACCACTCATGCGGCACGACCTTCTTGAATTGATTGACTATGCCAAAAAGAAGGGTTTGCGCGCGGTCATCAGTACAAACGGCACTTTAATTACAAAAGAAAAGGCACATGAGTTAAAAAAATTTGGACTCTCCTATGTGGGAATCAGCCTCGACGGTCTTAAAGAGACAAATGATCGTTTCCGTGGCATTCCCGGCGCATTTGATTCTGCATTAGAAGGTATACGAAACTGTATGTCTGTGGGTATCAAGGTAGGTCTGCGTTTTACGATTAATAAGAGAAATTATCGCGATATTCCAGGTATCTTTCAGCTCATTGAAAAAGAAAATATCCCAAGGGTTTGCTTCTATCATCTTGTATATTCTGGCAGAGGTTCTAACTTAATCGAAGAAGATCTTTCTCACAAAGAGACCCGTGAGGTTGTTGATCTCATTATCAATAAAACCAGGGAAGCGCATGACAGAGGCAGGAAAATAGAGGTGCTTACCGTGGATAACCATGCGGATGGTCCGTATGTTTACTTGCGGCTATTGAAGGAAAACACAAAGAGGGCAAAAGATGTATTTGAACTCCTCCAGTGGAATGAAGGGAATAGTTCTGGCAAGGGACTTGCCTGTATAAGCTGGGATGGGGAGGTACTTGCCGACCAGTTCTGGAGGCAATATTCTTTCGGAAATGTCAGGAAAAGAAAGTTCGGCGAGATATGGGAAGATACTTCAAATGAGTTAATGGCTAAACTTAAGAACAAAAATCCTTATATTAAAGGACGCTGCGCAAAATGCAGGTGGCTTAATATCTGTGGTGGAAATTTCAGGGCGCGTGCAGAGGCATATTACGGCGACATGTGGGAACATGATCCTGCTTGTTATCTCACCGATGAAGAAATAGGCATTGAATCTGAATCCCCTAAAAAAGTCAGACAAAAAGTAACTATTTAACAAACCTACCCTCTCTAACCACAGTGGGGGGGGTCAATACCTACCCTTACTTTTAGAGAAGTACTTATTTCCCTCTGTCTCAGTAAGTAGATTTACCCTCAAGGCTGAGAATCGGGGGAAATGTTTTTCACCTTATTTAGAAAATATACATTATAACAATTGATATCATTAGTTATTGGAAACTATTCAATTGGCAAATATCGCTGTCAAAAGGCATATCCCAATGTTCTGGAATTTCAAACCGGTAGCGTAACCGTCTCGGTTGCGCGAATAAAAAGTTGCTAAAAGTATAAATTGATGCCTAGAAATTTCAAGTAATAATTAACAATTAAGGGTTGTATGGAAAACCCAATTATTCCCAATTAACAAAGGGGCGGGTGGGGGTTGTCTATGCATAACGTGATATAGAACATGGACAATGTAATTTCTGTAATTTTGGGTGGAGGGCGTGGAACAAGGCTCTATCCTTTAACAAAAGAGAGATCAAAACCAGCAGTTCCGCTCGCTGGCAAATATAGAATTATTGACATTCCTATCAGCAATTGCCTGAATTCTAATCTGAATAAGATTTACGTATTAACACAATTCAATTCAACATCCCTTCACAGACATATAACAAGGGCATATAAATTCGATAACTTCTCCAGAGGTTTTATTGAATTGCTTGCGGCAAATCAAACCATCGAAAGCATGGACTGGTATCAGGGCACAGCCGATGCCGTCCGGCAAAACCTCCGGTTTTTTAATCAGCCTAATATTGATTATGCCCTGATACTTTCGGGTGACCAGCTTTACAGGATGAACTATCCACAGGCCATCAAAGAACATATCAGAACAGGGGCTGAAATAACCATAGCAACTATTCCGGTTGAAAGAAAATGCGCCCAAAGCTTCGGTATATTAAAGGTTGATGAACAGGGACGCATTGTTGATTTCTTTGAAAAACCAAAAGATGACAAAACAATTGATTCTCTTTCGCTGGATGCATCTTTTTTTGATAGGCATGGCGTTAGAGCCAAAGGCCGCACCCTCCTTGCCTCAATGGGTATTTATATATTCAACCTGGAGGTGTTAAACGACGTACTAAAAGAAACAAATAAATCGGATTTTGGCAAAGATATTATCCCTGAAGTTATAAAGAAAAGGCGTGTATTTGCTTATTTTTTTGACGGTTATTGGGAGGATATTGGAACTATAAAATCATTTTACGAAGCCAATCTCAAATTGGCTTCTCTTTCCCCTAGTTTTAATTTATATGATGAAAAAGCGCCAATCTACACAAACCCGCTTTTCTTGCCAGGATCTATCATCAACGCATGTAAGATTACCCAATCCATTATCTCAGATGGTTGCATTATCAATAATGCAGAAATACATAATTCAGTAATAGGCAGCAGGAGTATTATTGGTGAAAACGCTATTATTAAAGATTCTATTATCATGGGTGCAGATTATTATGAATCAGAATCCAATATTCGGACAAATAGGTTTAAAAAGATACCAGATATAGGAATAGGCAACAATTCCCGTATAGTAGGAGCAATCATTGATAAGAATGTCCATATTGGAGCAAATGTGAGCATAGAGAACACAAAAAAGATAGAACGGCTTGACGAAAAAAATTACATGATTCGCGATTATATAGTCATAATACCCAAAGGGAGTGTTATACCACCAAATACTGTTACGTAGTCCATGATTCAAAATTTTTTTACCAAAATCACTAAATTCAAATCGCACATTCAATAATGAAGTGCAACACTTGGGGAATCCAATACTATAAACATCGTCAAAATTATTTATGTCTGAATCACATGATTTATTCCGTTCGGTAAGGATTATCAGCGTCTGTACCTTCTTAAGCCGGTTGCTCGGTCTTGCTAGGGACATGATATGCGCCAGTATCTTTGGAACAGGCATGGTATGGGATGCCTTTACGGTAGCCTTTAAAATTCCAAATCTGTTTAGACGTCTCTTTGGCGAGGGAGCCCTCAGCGCAGCCTTCATTCCAGTATTCACAGAACACATCGAAAAACGCGGCAAAGAAGAAGCTATGGACTTTGCCAACGTCATAGCCACAGTACTCATCATTATTTTAGGTGGAATTGTCTTAATTGGTGAAGGTTCATTTTTTGTTATTCCTAAAATATTTCATGTGCATGAAAAGTGGCAGCTTGTTTATAAATTGCTCATCATTATGTTTCCCTACGTCTTTTTCATCTGTCTTGTGGCGTTTATGGGATCTGTGCTTAACACCCTTCACCATTTTTTCATGCCTGCCTTTGCGCCAGTAGTCATGAATATATGCTGGATTCTGGGAGCCGTTTTAGCCCCATACACAGGAAAGACACTGGAAAAGATGATCTATGCAGTCGCCATCGCGACCTTTCTCTCCGGTCTAGTTCAGGTATTAATACACATCCCCGTTTTGCGGGAAAAAAAATTATACTATCACCCTCTCCCAAAATTTTCACATCCGAGTCTGAAATTAGTATTAACACGCATGGCGCCGATTGTTTTTGGATTAGCCGTAGTTCAGATCAATGTCTTGGTTGATAGCCTTATTGCCGTTGGATTTGCTGCACCTCAAGGCGGTCCAAACTACTTCAGCTTCGCAGGGATGACAATCCATTATCCGATGAAAGCAGGCGCCGCGTCTGTGCTGTACTACAGCGAT
>MHXP01000132.1:0-1838 GCA_001824485.1 Planctomycetes bacterium GWA2_39_15
TTATCAAAGAACGAAAAACTTGCCAATGGCTATTTTAAAATTAAATCAAAACGCCTTAAGAAAAAATGCGCCGCTTAAGTTTTAACAAAGTACTGTAAGATGTATTTCGGTTTGTCTCATACATCATATTATATTGTCTCGTTATTAATAAGTCAATATACTAGAGTTCCATTATATCTTTAAATATCCAAATTTTACACCAATTGGAATAAATAAACTGATATACTACCAATACAATCTTCATTGAAAACCAACATTATAAATTTTTATCTGCAGATTTGTTTGCTAACTCTTCTTTGATTATTGCCAGATTATTCCGTGCCTTTTCGCTGTGGGGGTCGTTCTTAAGCACTTCTTCAAATTCAGAAACGGCCTCATTTAATTGCCCGCTTTCAGCATAAATAATACCTAAATTATTATGTGCCTTTACATAATTTTTGTTAAGTTTAAGGACTTTTTTAAATTCGTTGGATGCGTCCGTCAGCATTCCTTTTTGGTAATACATTGCCCCAAGGTTGAAATGGGACTGGATGTAATCAGGGTTTATTTTTATGGCTTCATTGAATGCAGTTATTGCTTGATCAAGAAGTCCATTTTTACTGTATATCGTTCCAATATTATTATATGCAGCGTGATATAAGGGATATAGCCTTAGTGATTCTTTATAATAATCCAGAGCCTTCTCATATTTTTCTTCTCTGACATACACATTTCCTAATGCATGATGAAGCAGTGCTGCGTCCGGCGCATCTTTAAGTGTTTTCAAGAAGAAGGTCCTTTCATCTACCCAGTCGTTATTTCTTAGAAGAGTTCGACCTGAATAAAAGATTAAAAGTGTAATGAACAGTAAAATAGTAGCATACTCCAATATCGGGAACGATTGCTTCCAGGTTTTCCAGGCAGTGGCCAATAATATCGATATTATGCCACAAAAACCAAGAGAAGGGATATATAAAAACCTTTCTGCCGTGACAAAGCCCATATCCCATGGTGCGGAGATACGAATAAAATTAGATAGGGGCAATAACGTCACTAAATAAAATAGTATCAAAAAAGACATGCCAGCCCATCGTTTTTTCAACCAGACGATTAAGAAGATAAGGACGGCAACCCCAAAGATGGATGAAATAACAGTAGGTTCGGTTATAGAAAAAGACATGGGATTCTGAATGTATGCACTCAGGTGCGCGGGATAAATGAGTTTAAATAAATAAATGAAAATGGTTTTTATGAAAGAAAGAGTTGTGGTGTAAAAACCCTTCATTTCCTCCCCGCCTGGATTGACTACGGTATGGATTCCTAAAATAATAAATCGAATGATGCCGTATAAAAGGATGACGAAAAAATAAGGCGTACTTAAAAGCAATGATATTTTAAATTGCCTTCCGTTCCTCAATCCCATAAAGTAATGAGTATAGGCAATTATTAAGAAAGGCAACGTTGCTACCATCTCTTTACAAAGCATCGCTATAGCAAATAAGATAATTGAGCATAAATAAAATATTTTACTATGCTTGAAAAATAGTTTTAATATTTCTATATTGCTTAAAGAACTATTTATTTCATTTGGTATCAGGGGATTTAATGCTTTTTGGTATAAGTAAAAAGCGGACAAAAAGAACATTCCCGCGACAATATCAGTACGTCCGGATATCCACGTTACCGATTCTGTATGAATTGGATGGCAGGCAAATAATAAAGAGGTGATGATAGAAACAGAGCGATTATTGAATAAAGAGTTAAATATCAAGTAGACTGAGATACAGCTAACGGTATGAAAAATTATATTTGAAAGATGAAAACCCCACGGTTTTAGCCCCCACACGGCATAATCGATC
>MHXP01000132.1:1861-9684 GCA_001824485.1 Planctomycetes bacterium GWA2_39_15
TCGATAGTAACCATATTTGAATTCAATGGTATCATCGGTTGTGTCGAAAAAATCCCTCACAAAATTTTCCCAAAAGCAACCCCATTTATTAATTCCTTCATTATCAGCAATCAAAACCATGTCATCCCAGACAAAGCCATTCCGTAATGCATTCAGATAAACTAGGAAAGAAATTAAAACGATAAAAAGGATGGGGAAATAATAACGTATTTTATTCATTGTAATATAAATATAAACCTTTCATGGAATATTCTCAAGGTAAATCAGGATTTATCTCCTTAGCTTTTTGTCATTCTTTTACAGTAACAGTTCACCCCCTCCCCTAACCCCTCCCACCAAGAGACTGTGTCGTAATTAGGGTATTTGTTAAGAAAATACAAAAGCTGTAATGAATGGGGAAAGAGATGTGATATAATATACCTCAAGAAAGGAGGTATAGCAATGGCATATCGATATGGTAATCGACATCAAATGACATTGTTACCCAAGAGAATAGAGGATTACGTAGGCGCTGAAGACCCCGTAAGCGTATATGATGAGAACAAAAGAGCCCTGAAAGAGCTTATAAAGCAATGTACCCGCATATGCATGGAACTGGATTTAATAGATGGTAATGTACTCTTTGTAGATGGCGATATATCCATACCCTCTTTGCATTCGCCATACGTCCCGGCTATCGTCCCATCTGCATCTATCAGCGCCTCTTCCATGGCCTCTTTCCGGCCTTCTTTCCACATGCTGCTTTTCTCATCTGAAATACCCCTTTCTTTGGTTATTGTGATTTCTTACTACTACCATTCTAACCAATAGAATCGGGTATTTCCAGCTATTTCACCCCTCTTACTTAAGAAATCACGCTTGATTAAGGGCTAGATGGAACGGTTTGGGCGTGAAGATATAATAGTAGAGCATTGGGTGACGGGACTACAACAAACAGATCAATCCCCGTACAGGTAAGCAATTTGACTGGGATTGTTGCCGTTGATGCGGGAGGCGCCCATACAGTAGCGTTGAAATCGGACGGATCTCTCTGGGCATGGGGATTTAATATACTCAAGATGCTCATAAAATGTGAATTTTAAAGCTGAATTTTTATCGTCCAGAAAGTAAACTGAGCGTGCATAAACAAACGATTGAAGACTATTTTCGAGAACATCCTCCAGAGAAGGAAAAAGAACCGTGTTCTTTATTGATTCTGAATGCTATAACCCATGAGTTGATTACCATAACGAATGAGACCTATATAAATGCGCAAAGTGTTTGTGATTTACTCTTAATTTTCAAACATTTAATAAATCACAATTTGTTAGCCTTTAAAGTATAGTACAAAGACAGACGATGACGGTTATTATGAGTTCAGGGATCTTGAAGCAGGAGAATACGCCCTCACCCATGAGAAGGAAGGTTATCAAACACAAACGACTGATTATTTTCAGGCATTCCAGTATTTTACCTTCCGTCAGTTAGTCCTGCATAAATATGTCTTTCATCAGCATCTTTTGAACATCATCTGATCAAATGTTGAAAGTGGGTACGTGGTTTTGTTATTATTGTTTTTATGAATTATTATAAAAATATTTTCAAAAGCATTAAGGTACAGCTTATTTGCTATATTTGTTTCGTGACTACCATTCCACTGTTGTTCGTTTGCATCGTGGAATATTACAGTAGCAAGAGCGCCATTGAGCAGCGGGTGATTGAACATCTGACCTCTATTGCCGACCTGAAAAAAAGGGAACTCAACGGCTGGCTGGAAGAGCGACTGACGGATACCTCAGTGATTGCCCGGAATAAAGTGCTTGCCGCTGCTGCAACAAGCCTTTTACAACAAAGACGAAGATTTGAAAGCGTCGATCAGTTGATGAACTCGGAAACCGGTCGAATAAATTATAAAAGGGTTGTAGAGAATCTCCATGCTCTTAAGGAGTTTTATAAACATTATAATATTATTTCTATCATCGACGGCGCAAACGGAGAGGTGGTCATATCTACATATCCTGATATCGTGGGTAAGACCCTGAGTTCGTTCAACGGTTATATAGATATCCTTGAAAAAAAAGAGGTAGCAGTAAAAGATATATACACCTCTGAACTAACGGGACAGAACTGCATGACGTATTTTTGCCCTGTTCTCATGACGGATCCCTTTACCCTGGAAAGCATCGATGTTATCATCGGCGTTATCTTATTGGACGTCAATGTTAAAAACAGCATTGAACCATTGATCCGTAACTGGCCTGGAATGGGCAAGACAGGAGAAACACTCCTGGTGCGGAGAGAAGGCGATAGTATTTTGTATTTGAATGGCCTTCGTCATAAACAGGACGCAGCGTTGAAATTCGCTAGTCCTATCAAATCTGCCGTGGATATTCCGTCAGTGTTGAGTTCTGGGGGAAAAGAGGGTATTGAGGAGTCTAAGGACTATAGAAATGTCCATGCGCTTTCTGCATATCGGCATATTCCCGTTCTTAACTGGGGTCTTGTGGCAAAGCAGGATTTGAAAGAGGCATTTGCCCCGGTTGAAAAACTAAAAAATCGTGTTATCGTGCTGATCTCTTTTTGTATCATCATTGTTATTGCCATTGGTGTTTCGTTTGCCAACCGTATTACACAGCCTATATTACAACTGGCGCAGGGAGCAAAATCCATCGCTTCCGGGAATTTAGATCACCGTATATCGGTTGTTTCGCAAAATGAAGTAGGTCTTCTGGCCGGAGAATTTAATCAAATGGCGGCAAAATTGAAAGAATCATATTCGAATCTGGAACAGAAGGTTGAGGAAAGGACGTCTCAGTTGTTGCGTGCGGAGCGCCTTGCAGCGGTGGGAGAGCTTGCAGCCGAGGTGGCACATGAAATCAATAATCCGTTGGGCGGTTTACGGAATTTTGCCAGTATGCTTGAAAATGAACCGGAAAACATTTCGCAAACAAAAAAATATGCCACGCTTATGCTGGAAGGACTCAAACGAGTCGAGATGATAGTAAAGCGTCTCTTAACCTTTTCGAGACCCTATACACTCCATATATCCGAAAACGATGTGACTGCGATTGTAAATAGTTCTCTCGAATTTATAGAGCATAGGATTGAGCCGGGTCATGTACTTATTCAGAAGGAATTCAATGATTCTCTTCCGCCTGTATTTGTGGATGCAGACCACATTTCTCAGGCATTGATTAATATCATGGTGAATGCCCGTGAGAGTATGCCAAACGGGGGGAGGCTGACGATAAAGACGGATGCTTGCAAGAAACATCAAGAATGTGTTACGGTTTGGATTAGTGATACAGGGTGTGGTATTAGTGATGGGATTGTTGATAAGATATTTGAACCTTTTTTTACCACAAAGAATAAAGAGGGTGAGAAAGGGCTTGGTATGGGACTCGCTATCTCGAAAAGGATTATCGAGGATCATCACGGAGAAATCTCTGTGGAAAGCAAGGTGGGGCAGGGAACTACCTTTGGTGTATGCCTTCCGTGTCGTAATGTAAGGGCGAACAGCCGTTCGCCCTTATTGCCGCAGTGAAAAAGGTGTTTTCAAATGAAAAATAAAATACTCATTGTTGACGATGAGAAACTAATGCGGGTATCGCTCGAAGATAAGCTAACCAAGGAGGGATACGCCGTCTCTTCTCTCTCAAATGCTGTGGAAGGCGTTAAGTTGCTTCAATCAACAAACTACGATGCGGTAATAACCGATTTGCGTCTGCCCAAGATGGATGGGATGGATTTTTTGAGAGAAATAAAAAAAGCATCTCCCGACACCGTTGTTATTATCATGACTGCATACGGCTCCATTGAGAATGCGGTTACCGCTATGAAAGAAGGGGCGTATGACTACGTGACGAAACCATTTTCCCTGGAAGAACTCATCATCAAGCTCCAGAAGGCGCTTAAACATAAGGACACGATTGCAGAAAACATTATGCTGAAACAGCGTGTCCTTAGCCAGTACGGTTACGATAATATGATAGGCAAGAGTGAGGGGATGAAGCGTGTGTTTGAGGTTATCAGCACGGTATCAAACCGTGATACCACCATACTCATTCAAGGTGAGAGTGGCACAGGGAAAGAACTCACTGCGGGGGCTATTCATTATAACAGTAATCGGCGAGACGGGCCTTTTATCAAAGTCAGTTGCGCCGCATTAAATAAGGAAATCCTGGAGAGCGAACTCTTCGGGCATGAAAAAGGCTCATTTACGGGGGCAATCAAAACAAGGCGTGGACGTTTTGAACTTGCTGATGGAGGCACGATATTTCTCGATGATGTAGATGATATTCCATTGGAAATGCAGGTGAAGCTCCTGAGAGTCCTTCAGGAGCGGGAGTTTGAGCGTGTTGGCGGCGAGGAGACGATTCCTGTCAATGTCCGTGTCATTTGTGCAACCAAAAAAGACCTGAAAAAACTTGTGCAGGAAGGCAGTTTTCGACAAGACCTTTACTATCGTCTCCATGTGGTTACCGTTCAACTCCCGCCTTTGAGGGAGAGAAAAGAGGATATACCGCTTTTGGTAACGTATTTTATTAAGAAGTATGCTACGCATCAGCGGGTCAGTATTAATTCCATGTCCCAGGAAACGCTTAACTTGCTGTTATCGTATAATTGGCCTGGTAACATCCGGGAACTGGAAAATGTTATTGAACACGCCGTCTCATTTTGTACCTCTGATGTGATTATACCCAAAAATTTACCCAGTAATCTTATAGATGGAGAAACACCTTCCGGCATATTTCCAATCGAACTCTCTACGATTGATTCCATTGACTTGCAAGAAACCCTGAGTGAGGCGGAAAGAAAACTTCTTTTATGGGCATACCAGAAGACGAATGGTAATCAGGTGCGCATGTCGGAGATTTTGCGAATACCTCGCACAACACTTCAAAACAAGCTCGTCAAATATAATATAACCAAAACTAATATTTCCGCCACTGGACAGACATAGCGCAGCGTAGCCGAAAAAAAGCGCCCTATCAAGGGGGAATGCAGGGGGTAAAAAATTTGTTAAAAAAGAAAGGTTTTGCACATGTTCCACACTCTGTCCCTTTGTACACTTTATGATTCCATTGACGGCTCTCAGTCTTTCCCCGTTTACACGAGGACAAGATTTGTTCTTGTCTTCCAGTACGCTAACCGCTTCCCTTCGGGACACACATAACTATCGGTTGCTCCATCATATTCAAAATTGGTATAGTGATACCGGTTTTCCTCTTTCTTGTATTCTCCAGACTTATACTGTTGAAAATGATCATCGGGAACATATCCATCTATTCCTTTCTGCTCAAGATACTCATAATTTGAGTAACTCCCATACCCACTATCAGCCGCCGTCTCTTTCACTGCTTCCCGAGTGTTTGGCTCTGTTTGCTCTACCATAGGTTTCAATTGATTCCGGTCATTTGCATCTGTTACCGTTTCTGCCGCCACGATAAAACCAGCCTCGGTTACCGTTGCCTGACAATTGTAACCAGGTCGAATATCTTTACTCCCCCCTGTCTTCATGTGATTGGCGTCTCTGTCTGTAAGATTTATCTTTTCCCTCTCCTCTTCCTTCATGACCTTTAACGCTTCTTCTATCTGCCTCTTCAAAATAGTTACAGTTTGATAACTTCTTCTTTAATGCCTCCTGGTCTGGATCGGAAAGCGCAAAGGATCACATCTTAAATAATAAATATTGATATTTTCTATTGCGTTAATATAGCGATTTGTTGAATTTATTTTGTAAATGTAATAATATTGATTTGCTATGTCAATACAATTAAAAAGAGAAACCTCACAGGAATTATAAATAGTATTATCACCGTCCTAAATGTTTCATAACAATACTGACAATCCCCGCAAGGAGCATATAGGTCAGCACACCAACGGTAAGCGACTTCACAAATCCCCACCTGGGCAACAGAAAGATCAGGCATAAAACATAGATAATCCACGGCGGTGTCATGAAGAGCAGCCCCTTTGCGTAATTCACGGTAGCAACTTGCCCTGCCTTGCTGTAAACAAGGGTAAAGGTGAGGGCGGTCATGGTGGGAAAGGTCGCCACAAAGGCAGCCAGCATGCCCTTCCCTTGCGAACCTATAAGTGTTACCACGCTTACGATTATGCCGCCAAGTATGAAATGGAGTATGAAGGTCTTGAGTTGCATTGTTTTTTTAAATTAGGTTGTATTTTAAAAGACAAAACCCAACGACTATTTTTTATTTGCAAACGGACGTAGAGACGCAAAATCGTTCGACTGAGCTCACGACGAAGTCTTGCGTTACCACAATTTTTAAATGCAAATTTTCACGACAAAAGTCCACCCCCAACCCACGCCAGCGGGGGATAGATGGTTGTCCCCCTCCGTGAGGGGGTTAAGGGGGAGGAACTATTTGTTTGAAATCCTATGCGTCAGGGTAAAATCATCAATTACTTCCAGTCGATCATTTACAAATTGCCTTTCAAAGGTATCGTCATCAGGCAGTCCATTGGTTAAATCACATCGCAAACCCAGTACTTTACATTTGAGGGTTAAATTATCTTTGTCGTCCATATCTGCAACGATATCTATGAATTGATATGCGGTAATAAGCCCTAAACACCGGAATCCATCCATGGGTATCTGAGAAGTGTCACATGCAGCCTGACCCGTTAATTCAGCGCCACCGCCGCCTGAAACAATGTATACAGGTAGTTGTTGTATACTGCCTGTTTGATCTGTTTTGCAAATCCGCTGGTAATTATGCTCATGTCCACTGATAACCAACAGAACATTATTAGCCGTGTTATTAAAAATCTTTGCATACCGATCCCGAAACCTCGATGCCTTTGATTTGTAATCCATTAAATCCAGACACCCATGAAATCCCGTAGAATACAGCGGGTAATGTTCAAAAATAATTTTTGGACCACTAAACTGTTTTAATTCATTCAAAAACCACTGGAACTGGTCTTCGTCGTCAGGCAGCGAAGAATTTAATGCTATGAATTTTATCTTTAATCCATTGGCTTCTTTGACAAAAGAATACCAGGATTGCCCGTCTTTCGTTTCACACAACACTTCTTTTAAATAAGAAATGTATGCGGGATCCAACTTACCACAGATTTCTTCACACAAGACCTGTCTGCTCCTCGTTTTTAACTTTGCCTCTGCAATTGACTCAATCTCCAGATACAGGTTCCTTTTTAACGCCTCTAGATCATGCAAAAGTTCTGGTTGGGAAGATGACCGCTCTTTGGATTTATTTACAACACCTATTTTTTCTAACAAGTCCTTTATAATCGCATCTACCTTTTCGCCAAAGATAAGTTCATGGTTACCGATAACGGGATAAAGAGGTATCGTTTTATGTAACAGTTCACCCCCTCCCCTGACCCCTCCCACCAGGGGCGGGGAATATTCATTATCCCCTTGTATTCCTCCCCTTGTTCCCCTCACTGAGGGGGAGAAAGGGGGAGGGGGGAAGTTTAGGTGGGGGTGGACTGTTACCATTTTACTTCCCGCATAGTTATTGGTAATTACTTCTAAAAATCTTTCAAATTCGTCACAATAAACCATATCTCCTGAGAATAAGATAAAATCAGGGTTCCTCTCCCATATAACCTTAGCTATTGCATTGTGTTTTATCTGGGGTTTTTCCCTTGTCTTAATATCTCTACGGGTGTCTCCATAGGCGATAAAATGTAAAGCCCTGGCGTAAAGTTCCTGGGAAAAAAGAAAGAAAACAATTATGACGTTGATTATCAGCAGGAATATTTTGGTCTGTTTACGCATGCTTGTTAAATAACTTGATTGCATCCGTTTGTTGCTTTTGATTTGGTCAACCGAGACGGTTGACCTACCAATT
>MHXP01000133.1 GCA_001824485.1 Planctomycetes bacterium GWA2_39_15
AGGCTATTAAATAATAGTCTCCATTCTCTATCTGACTGAAACAACGTTCCATAATTCTGTAGTGAGAATTCGCCACTAACAAATAGAGATTTAATAAACATGGAAATAACAGGAGCAAGACCTATTCCTATCAATAAAAATATCGTAATCCACAGCGTGAACCTTTTAGCCATTTTTTTGCACCATAATTCTGAATATCAAATAATCAATCTTAAATCGTCAATCGTAAATCCTTAATTAGTACCCTACCCATTCTTTAAGATATGGTTGTATCTCCTGAAGTTTCTCTGCTACGACCTCAAAATCCACTTTCATAAGTTTAAGCTTCTCGATCGTTACAACATCATTTGGTGTTTCAACTCCCTTATGCAATGGAATCTGGGCGCAATCAGCAAAGGCTAATTTACGTTCTGTTTGAGGAGATAAAAGATAATCTATTAATTTCCTGCCGTTTTCTGGATTTGGACATCCTTTTATCAAGACTGTTGCATTAGGCAAAACAAGACATCCCAATTCACCTTCTTCCTGATCAGGATAAATCTGCCAAACAGGTTTTCCATTCCTCATAGCATTAGTGGCATCATCACTGTCAACAACGCTAAAGAGAAATTCATTATTAGCAACAAGCATAGTTGATTCGCCATTACTGGTTGATACCTTTGTGCCATTTTCCTTCATTCCTTCCATAAAATCCCTTGCTTTATTATCACCCCAGACAGTAAAGAGCGTGGCAACCCAGGAAGTAGTAGTTCCAAAAAGGGGGTTTGCCACTACGCCTTTATCTTTCCATTTCTCATCAGTATAAGCAGAAATAGAAGAGGGTGGGTCTTCTTCCGTACTCACAATTAATATCCTTGCCCGTGCAGAAAAACCCGTCCAATACCCCTGCGGGTCTTTAAAATCAGCAGGGATTCCTTCTGCATTAGGTGAGAAATATTGCTCAGATATTCCCTTCTGCTTTAGCACAATGGCGCGAATAGGCTCATTAGCCCAATATACATCTGCCTGAGGATTATGCATTTCTCCGATAAGGCGGTTCATCACCCCTGTGCTCTTTGTCTCTTCTGTGTCATAGACAACTTTTACTTTTATACCAGTATCATTTTCGAAATCTCTCAAGACCGGTTCGGAAAAGACTTGATCCTCAGAAACATAGACCACAACTTCATTAGTATCTTTTTGACTACATCCAGCGATGAAAGCTAAAGATATAATGCCTACAAGAGCAATATGAAAGATTATTCTACTTTTCATGACTATTTATGGCAATTCCGATCAAAGATCGGTATTGCTTAGTAATTTTGCTAAAGCAAAATTACCTTACTCTATTGGCCTGACTTCAAGATCATCAAAATAGGTCACGGCATCAGCTTTTGTCCAGAGGCCAATCTTACCTTTTTGAAAGGTACCATCACTTACATCTAAACAAGGCTGTCCGTCGTAGAAACATTGGATTTGAACCTTTCGGGCTATAATCTTAATCGTATGCCACTCATTACCGTTTACATTTAGACGGGCAGAGTCCATTTGAAGGCGGTTCCCATTAACCACCTTGTAAACCCTGAAATTATTCTCCAGAGGGTTAGCCCTTGCAATATAATAATTGTCGGCATCCTGGTAACGCCATACAGGTCCTCCACCCTGGTCTTCCCTTCCTTTGACTCCCTTGAATTTAACTGCCAACTCAAAGTCATCATAGATTTCTTTCTCATTAACGGCCATACTGAAATGATAACCGAAATATTCCTGAGATGTCTGTGCAATGACGTTGGGTATGCTTGGTGCTGTATCATCTTTGATTACTTCCCATTCTCCCAAGCTTCCCTTACCTGTCAGTTGATTTGAAAAATCCTTCGGCATTCTACCATTTTCATCGCTGTCAAAATTCCATAGTTTAATTTCGCCTTTATATGCAATTTGTTTCCCTCTATAATATTCATCTTTATTGCTTTCAGCATTCTCATATCCTTCTCCACACCCAACAGCAAATAAGAAGAAAAATGAAACAAGCACTGATATAATAAATTTTTTCATGCCACGCCTCCTGGTTTGAATACCGCCGTTTTTTCTTGGACTGAGAAATTGGACACAAACGAAACCAGAATTAACTAAACTGAACAAAATTAACAACAGCAATAGATAACTCAGCCTTGCAAAATTTTTGATTTTTTTAATTTAACAATACAGCTATCCTTTTTGGTATTGTCCATTTTCCCCTTTGAGGCAAGAGTTCCCTACCGACTAGTATAATTAGGACAACGCCAAGAAAAATCTTGAGGGTGCCTGAATAAACATAGAACTGAAGATATGCGCCAATCAGTGCGCCGCCGACTATTGAAATGATTCCAAAACGGTGTATGACGGATAAACTCACATTTCTCCAGAATAGTCCTAACTTTAAGAGATTATTCAGGAAATGGATAACGGCAACCATAATAATCGCTAACTTCACGTCATAAAAAAATGTAAAGACAGGTGTCATCACAGTGCCCAAGCCAAAGCCGGTAAGGAGGGTGAGTCCTGCCGTTAGGAATGTTATTAATAGAATTAATAATATGTTCATTTAGAAATCTTTTAATATACTAAGCCATATTCGATTATCAAACTCATGTCTATCAATTACAGGAAGTTCTATTCCTGGCATTATCCAGAAATCATGTCCAAGGTTCCATCTGATACCTGGAAGAATACTTACTACATTAGTGTCATCGCTGGAACCCATGTCGGAGCTTCCGTTGAGTTCAACAAATAAGGTAAGATTTCCAAAGAGGGGCTTATCCTTTGGCGTAATGGTCTTACTCAGTGCAACACCATAATTAACTGTGGTATCCGGATCTGCATCGGTTTTGCCACCTACTGGGGTATCAATCCCCAAAAAACTCTGCAGGGCAAATCGCTTGCCAAGGTCTTTCCATAAGGCGAGGCCGGGTCTGATGGTAGTCTTTCCGCTTCCCAGTTCACGGTCATCGTCCCCTGTAGGAAATCTTGTGTCCAATCTAAACAGCATGGTGGTGTTGCGTGTCTCATGGAGCATCACACTGGTCGTAAACGAAGTATCTCCCAAGCCACTATGGTCGTCACCCTTATCAGGAGATACCGACAAGACTTTTGGTTCAACTTCTATTAAAAATCTTCGATTGAGGGGCATCTCAAATTCAATTTCCCATTCATGCTCATCAAGCTTGCCATCGTCACCATTGTTGGTGAATGAATAATTCATGCGCACCTCACGCTCAAAGACAGGAGCGGGAATCTTAAGAAGTTTAAAACGAGGGGCTTGGTCAGGCTCTTGTGCAGGCTCCTCCCAGTCGGTAAACTTCCAACCCTCTGAGAAGAAATTAGAAAGAGTAAGATTTGGTCTCTTTTCAGACACCTCATTGGCAAGGGTAAAGGTAGGAAATAAAACATTAATAAGGACATAAAAACACACAAGATACACAAAATACATGATTTTGTTCCTTTCATTAGATGTCAACGTTTATGTTTATTAAGTTCTGCATATAAAGCCTCAAACACCTCAAACCCTCTTTCAAGTAATTTTTTATCATTTTTAGAATTTTCCATTAAACCACGCAGGATGCAGTCAATACCTTTAGCCTCTTTTCTGCCAAACTTTTCATCTTTTAAGTCAATATCATGCACTATTTCAGAGATATTCTTAAGTATTTTGTCTTTTATGTTAAAACGGTTTAGCATAGTTTCAAATGTGCAGTTATCACCCTGATGACTGAATTCTCCTTGAAACATATCAAAAGGGAATCCGTTTGTTTTGGTAGTATCTTCATGCACACAAGAACAACCGTGCGTTAACAAAGATTAGATTGCACCGGAGCTTAAACCCAGGGCAATAAAAATTAGCATAATTGAAACCAACAATTGGATTCCACGCATTGTCACTTTCTTTAAAAAACGTTTACCGACAAAAACTCCTAAGAATGCGGATAAGACTGCTACAACCAGAAGTGATATATTCCCTCCTTTAAAAACTTCGGCAAAACGTGAACTATAGATAACTAGACGACTAATATCCACAAGACATGCGACAATAACACCTGTAGCGATAAAACTTTCTTTTGAAAGACCGCATCTTAAAAGAAAAAGGCTGCGCAACGCTCCCTGGTGGCCGGACAAACCTCCAAAAAAACCACTTAAAATTCCTCCAAGAGGCAAATATTTTTCATCAAAAGAGATCTTATTTAATCCCGGAGCTAATTCAAGCATAGCAAAAAGTAAGATTAAAATTCCAATAATAAGCCGAACAGGCTGAATAACAAATTCACTATCTCCCAGATGATAGCTTAACAGAGGTTCCAAATTTGAAAACCATATTAATACGAATGCTCCCAGGAAAGCTGAGATGACAGCAGGTAATCCGAATCTTAAAACCACAACTTTTTTTGCATATTTGCCCAGGATGGACAATTTGAAAATATTATTTAAAAAATGGACAACGGCCGTCATCCCGATAGCAACCTCAATAGGGAAAAAAATGGCGAAGACCGGCAACAAAAGTGTCCCTAAACCAAATCCTGAAAAAAGTGTCAGGCCAGAGGCAATAACGGCTGCAAATCCGACAATGATATATTCCATTTAATTTTTTCTTTAACCATTTCAAAAGAAATATAAGGTTCTTTTGCTTTTAACAATTCATTTTCATTGAAAAGACATCCGCAAAGAAGAAATAGCGGAAAGTTTGGATCGACATAAGTCAATCCATGATTACCGGTTTCATCCAAAAAGAAATAATATTTATGCATTTTTTACTGCTTCAAACTAACTCACCAGCTTCATCTAAAGTTATATCTCCTCTTTCTGCTTTCAGGCATACGCCAGGGTGCAGGGCATGGACGGCTTGAAGCTGCAAGTTATTTGCCAAAGAAATAAGTATAGTGTTTACCCGACTATTATTTTGGCGGGCCTGCCCGCCGTTTTGTATGGCGGGTCTGTCCCTGTTTCTGTCCCCCTCAATTGGTTTGTCAATTTGAAAGATGGGTGACCCTTTTTGTCCTTTTTCGTCAATCTGTCTTTCCATTGCCGAGGTGTCGGCATCGGGGTCTTTTTGTTTTGTGGCGAGAATTTGGTCAACAATGGTGATGAAGGGCAGGTAATTCATGGTAAAAGATTTATAAGTTTCTTACTTGCAATACAAATCATGAAGTATTTTTCTTACTGTTTCTTCAAGTGGGTTTAGGTCATCTTCTATTGTTTGCCAAACAATATCGTTATCTATGCCAGAATACTCATGAATAAGTTTATTTCTCATATCAATTATTTCCTGCCACTGTATTTCTGGATAACTTTCTCTAACATCCAAAGGAATTTTATTTGCCGCCTCACCGATAACCTCTAAACTTCTGATAACAGCCTTAATGGTCTTTTTATCCTCTGTAAAATTTTCGTAAGACATTCCTATTACAAACTCTTTTATATCTGCTATTGAATCCATGATATCATTAAGATAATCCAGTATCTGTCTGTCTTTAGACATAATCAACCTCTTGGAGAATTTGTCTGCCAATATATGGTTTCAACGCCTTCTTGGTAACAATCTCAACCTTTGCTTCAAGTAAAAGAGAAAGATGCTTTTCTAATTTTAGGAATTTAACAATTCCCACAGGTTTTTCTAATTCAATAAGAATGTCTATATCGCTGGTTTCATCCTGTTCGCCTCTCGCACAAGAGCCGAATATGCCAATTTCTTTTACCGCATACTTTTCTTCCAAATCTTCTTTATGCTTTTGTATTATTTTCTTAATCTCGCTAAGCGATTTCATTTTTTACCCTTTTATTTTTTATTTATAGCACATCTCATCAAAAAATTCACTCTCTATTTTCCCTCCACAATTGCAATCTCCTCAGGGGTGAGGTTGTAGAGTTTATAGACCCTCTGGTCAATTTGTCGTTCAAGGGCGGAGGTGTCGGCGTCCTTTAATTCCTCCTTTGTCAAGGGGGATACAGGGGGTTGTTGCTTTGCGGTGAGGTACGTTAGAAATTGCATTTCTAACGTACCGAGGATTTGGTCAACGAAGGCGATGATGAATTGACGATCATGTTGCATACCGTGCAAGGCCTTCGAGTGTTACTTTCCTAAATACATCCTTACTGCCAAAATGCTTTACCGCATCAAGAATTTCGATACCCGCGATTCGCCCGTCCGAGTCGTAATCAACCGCGATTCCTTCAGCAACATGCTTTGTCGTAACAGTAGTCTCTATTAAACGGATATATAAGGCATCCACTTCAGAATCGTAACTTATTCTCATCTTACCTCACAACTCTTTTAGAGTCTTTTGTAAATTTCTTTCCTATGACCGATACGTAGAACAACAACGTCTTTACCTTCAATATCAAAAATAACTCTATAATCACCAATCCTGAAACGGTATGTTCCCATTTTCGGGTCTGTCAGTTTATCAGAGTGTTCTAAGGGATTGTCCTGTAATTTCAAGATGGCTTTACTTAACTGACGTTTTATGGAAGGATCGAGTTTTTTAATATCCTTTCCTGCCCGGCTGGTATAGACAAGGTTATAGCTCATTCTCAAAAAATCTCTTTGTGTGATTTTGTCTTGCCTGCTTTATACTCGGCTCTTGCCTCCTTGATGCTCTGAAGATATTCGGGAGAGGTCATGGCGAGTAAATCTTCAATAAAAGACTCTCTTTCATGTTTCTTCATCTTCTTTACAGCTTCAATAATATCGTCAGATGATATGGGTACTTTTACTTCTATCATTTTTTCCACCTCCTGTTGTGCAATATTTTAACATTTAATCGTTCCCTCCACAATTGCAATCTCCTCGGAGGTGAGGTTGTAGAGTTTATAGACCATTTCATCAATCTGTCTCTCCAGCGCCGAGGTGTCGGCGTCCTTTAATTCCCCCTTTGTTAAGGGGGATTGAGGGGGTTGTTGCTTTGCGGCTCTGTACGTTAGAAATTGCATTTCTAACGTACCAAGGATTTGGTCAACCCCGTTAGAAAATTTAGACATAGCTTGTTTTCTAACGGGGTCAACAAGGGTGATGAAGGGCTACTGGGCTTCCGGAATTTCAAGCCACCACTAACTCTATAGGCAGTGGTTTGCCTATACCAACAGTTTTACTGACATAGAGTTTTTCAATACCAATGGTCTTTCCATTCTTATCCTTTTTAAGGATAATACCTTCTCCTGCCTCCTC
>MHXP01000134.1 GCA_001824485.1 Planctomycetes bacterium GWA2_39_15
AGGTAATCTTGAAAGAAGAAGGGGATTGCGATAAATTATTGGGAAGCGTTGACGCGATATTGAAGGTGGAACTTTCGCAATTTTCCTGATTGTCGTTATTGGTGAGCGTCATCGCGTATTGCGCGGTATTACCGGCTTGCGTTTCCTGCCAAGACGGATAAATTGAAATACTCGGGTTTCCCCGTCTGCAAATTTTTACATAATTTGTTTTAATTTCAACTTCGGCGCTTTCATCGGAAACACTGATTGTTTTTATTTCTATGTTCGCGATATCGTCTTTGAATGTTTCGCCGACCGCAAGCGCGGCATCGTTGAACTCGTCATAGCCATTATTTGAGAATGGCGTGGTATCGATAAGATAGGAATATTCCGCGTCATTGGGATCATAGGATTTGATTAACCGTATGGAAATTCCATTTACCACGGCATCGCCTTCTTGGTCAAAAACATCGTATCCGTAACGCTGGCGGTATTCCAGGAAATAATAATCATTAAATGCGGTTTGTTCTGAATGGATTCCGCGCGGTATTTTTATCGCCTGAGTATTTGAAGATTTTTGTTCAATGGGAAAAAGCGTGAATGTTCCGTTTTCTTCAACATTTTGGACATTTTGCGAATCAAGCCATCCCGTTTGCGTTTTATTGAAAGAGCTCATGTGATAGGGAGAATTAGTGGAGGAGAATCCCGTTCCCATCACATCAAACGGGTCGCCGTATTCCGAGAAATCGCAATCGTTGCTTATTGACACCGTGTTTTTATTTTCGTCATAGCAAGTATAGTTTGCGGCATGAGAAGTTCCAAAATTATGTCCCAATTCATGGGCTATTGTATAGGAGCTCTTGGTGCCGTTAATCCAACTCTCGTGAGTCTGGTTATCGTTTGAAGTTAAACTGCCTACATCCGCCCAGCCGCCCCATTGGCAATTGTCGTTGTTAGGAAAAAAATACATTACATTTGAATAATTATTTGCATTGAAATTATCTTCTTCTGTGGCTATTTTTTTTGCCTCATCCGCCCACGAATAATTATCGCAGCCGGAAGAAGCGTTGATCGGGATTGTGTACCATCCGTATATGTCTTGTTCTCCATTGGAACTTTTATAGCCGGAAATGCTTAATTTATTAAAAGACACTTCTTTATAATAATCGTTCGCGTTGTCATAAACTTTTTTTCGCGTTTCTTCTTTTGTGATAGGCTCGTCCGTATTATCCTGAAAATTAAACAGTATCACCGCCACTTTTTTTTGACCGGTGACTGATTGCGGGCGGGAGGTTTTGGGGGATGTTTGAAGATTAGCGTTCGTGGGCGCGGGAACGGCTATATGTTTATCGAGTATTATACCATTTCGTATCCTTATTCTTAAACCACTCCGAAGGTGTGGCAATTTACCGGTGAAGTGTAGTGCGTACCGTTCTCCCTCCCTGGTTTCAAGATAATACAAGGTTTTGGAGATTCCTTCTTCAAAGTTATCCATAATCATAATCTTCAACGTACCTTTAACCGTCTTTCTTTTTTCCAAATATGGCTGCATATATTCAGGCATTTTCATGAGTTCAACCTTTGAAAACGCCTCATCAACAACCGCCTGAAGATCGGTTTCCATGCGCTTAAGCAGCCATTCTTTACGGGCATTTGCCCATGCAATTTCGGATGCTTCATCGCCGGCGGCAGGAGCATGGCCAGAGTAATCAGCGGCAAACGAAGAAGTAATTTTATCACTGGGAAAGGGAGATTTAGAAGTAATGGATACCTTTTTTTCGTCTTTTGCTATTAATAACCTTTTTGCCACTTTTATATCTCCAAAACTCCCATTCATTGATTTAACACCTCCATCCTCGAACCTCACCATCGGATAGGCATTAAGTACGTTCCCATCATTTGAACCTGTTATCTCAAACCCCACTGTTGTCTGATCCTCTCCAGGGATTCCATGGGCTGCTGTAAGGCCGTTGCCTTCTAAGACGCCTATTATCTCATAACTGCTTATTGGCTGATCGGAGGTGACTTTCAGGAAGGCGGTATTCAAAGAGATAACTCTATCAACTATATTTGCATTTTTCGTGCTGAGGAAATAGGTTGCACCGGGGAAAAGCTTTTGATTATAGACTATCCCAAGTGGGTTATTTTTGGAATCAAAGGCTTCAACAGTAAAATAGGCGGTATCATTTCCCGGATTTAAAATCCCGACCTTTGTCCAGAGATCAAGATGTTCTCCGTTTGTCATAATTGGGAACGTCCATCCCTTACTGGCAGTGGTGAGTGCGGGAAGGCCAACGAGGTCAACCGCAGGATAGTCCACAAGCTGAAATCCGACAATATCATTATCTGAGACGACCCTCACGGTGTACAAGTTTTTTAACGTACCGCCGTTAAAGATGTCCACCAAGGTTATGTCCCTGCTTTCCATTGAAGAAAGTGGTGATAAGGTATCGTGGTCTATTTCATATCCATCTTTATCTAAGGCGATAATGTCAACACTGGCAGGGGCCGTATTTGGGTTTAAGAGGGCAATGGTCTCATAGATATAAAGGTCGTCATAACTGAGCAGCGCTGGGAAATCCAGTTGTCTGGATGGTTCTTTGATGGCAGGGACTACTTCTGATTTTGTACCGTCTTTTGTCTTGAAAATGGTATTGCCTATAAGGTTGCCATTCGATTCAACCGTCAGGGATTTAGTACCGGAAGGTAAGGATTTGGCATAAAAATTTTTTGTTTTATTTGCCCCAAGACGGGCAATATTCTTAACGACCCCAAGGGATAAACCATCTTTGTCGTATGCTGTAAGCGTTGCGTTAACCCTTCTCTGTTTGCGTTTACATTCTGAGTTTGTAATGCTTATGGTAGTCTGCCAATCCTTATCGAGATTGATAGTTGGGAAGTATAGGATATTTGAATTACTGACGATATCCTGGTCATTAGCAAGATTTGCGTGGTCTATAGCCAATGGGAAAAGGGTTATTACTATCACCATAACCAATAATAACAAGACTGATTTTAAAAGACCCTTTTTCAATAAATACATCATTGGCATGGTACACCTCCTATGTATGGTTTGTGGCTTTCCCTACTCTACCTGGAATTGCTGTTTATGATATGGTGTACTATCCATACATATCCCCTGTCCGGTTCTTTATGGTATGTCAAGGTTAAACTTTTTCAGCTCCTTTCTTCCACTTTTCAAGGAATGAAGTCTTTTTTAGGGTATAAGTCTACTCTAAAAGACAATTGGTTTTGTATAAAATACCTTCCCAACCCTTATGATTCTTAATATTGTTTTCTTATTTTTATTAATCGGGACATCCACATCAGAGGATGCCCCTGATGCATTATGAACCAAATTAATCCGGTGTGCACCTTCAGGGAGCCGTAAGCGCATAATCTGGACATCACGGGGCAACGTCAACCAGCTTCTCAGATCGGCCCTTTCTGAAGCTATATTGTAAAATGAAGAAAAATATTGTCCTGTCTCTCCAAGATATTCCTTCACCACTTCCCGTGACGCAGCCTTTACAGCCAGCCTTAAAAGTTGCCTGATGAGCATAATGGTTGTTTTTTCCTTCAACGACTTGGCAGCCAGCGCATGAACATAGCAGATTGGTTCAGTACTGCCCAGGACACTATCACCTTCAGATAACAAAAGAGGTTCATCTTTAGACTCATCCGCGTCATATACCGGGAATGCAATTGCCAGTGAACCATCCGATGCAGGGATCTGAACACGAATTTCCTTTTTTTGAGGCGTTAAATCATTTTCAAAAAAGACCACCAATTCGCCATAATTTCCTTCAAAAGGAATGTTTTTTACAACATCTTCTTGCTCAACAATCTCTTTTCCAAATAGGATTCCAAGCTCTTTGGCTAAACGGATTACATCTCTTTGAAGATAGGTATTCTCAGGAAATATCTCCAGGGCTTTCTTATAATCTATGTATGCATCGTTATCTTTGCCCAGTAATTCATATACTATTCCTGACATATAGAAGGTATAGGCGTTCTGGAACGAGTTCTTTACCTTACTGACAATCTTATCCATTGATTTATATGCCTCATTAAGATTATCGTTGGCCGTAGAGAGTATCTCCTGTGTTTTTTCTTCTATTTTTTTATCCTCTGTTAAGAGCTGCTTATCTAATTCTTTATCTTCTGCTGGTGTTTTCTCTTGCTCTATAACCTTGGATTCCTTTTTATAATCCGATTTGAGAAAGCCAAAGGCGCCCTGAAATGCGCTCTTCAATTTATCAGATATCTCATCTATTGTGCGTGTCATCTTATCGGTTTTTTTATCATCAGGGGACCTATCGACCTGCTTGCTAAGATTTGCCTTTATTATATCGAGATATCTCTCCTTCCCCTTTTCAGTGTTTAAAAGCTCCTTCTCATGCCTCTCCAACGCCAACTTTTGTTCTTCATTTGCCAACCGTACCTCCACTCCTGCGCCCTCAATATCTTTATTCGCAAGATAATTCAATGCCTGAAAATGATACAAAAATACCCTTTCGTATCCATCTGCTTTATAGGGAATGGCATTTTCATTAGTTAGCAATGAAGCAGTTATTGCCCCCGCATCAGAGGCGCTTATAACAGCCTTTTCCTCAAGAATTTTTATGGCTGAAAAAACTGTTTCATAATCTTTTACACTCGTAGCTTCATCACTCTTTATCTGTGCAACACGACCCCTCTCCAGCAAATAGAGTATTTTATCCTTGCCTTCACGATGTCTATCCAGAACGTTAAGGGCATGATCGAACTGATCAGTCTTTATTTCTTCAATCAGCGGATTGATTTTGGACGGATACGGAGTAAAAATGGTAGCAGTGGAACAGCCGGCAATGATTAATAAAAAAGGGATACCTTTATATCTGTAAAACCATTGTTTAACCAAAAAGAAAATGGTGGGATAGAATATCCTTTTCATGTTTTTTGCTATCCTTATAGCAAATGTTTTTAAAATACTATTTGGAAATTTTTATTACTGTCCAAAGAGTGGACGTTCCCTCGTTTTTCTAATTTCTTTTTCATCTGCCCATATGATTTCACCTCTCTCTAAATGCATCAGATTAAGGGTAAATTTATAATAGACATCTTTATGCATCTGTGTTCGTTTAACAATGCTTGAAAAATTCCCATAGAGCATGTATTCAGCGCCAATCAGTTTACCGATGGATGCAGCAGTTGATGGATCGACCAATCCGCTTTCCGTCTGAAATTCAAGCTGTTTTCTCACCGTGTCAACCTTTGTCATATCAACAAAACGAAATTTACCGGAATTCAGGAGCCTTGTTTTGATGGTATCGGTAATTGATTCCGTATCGATATGCTCCAGTGTTTTGTTCTTGATCTTATCCACGAAGATAAAGGGTTGATGGTCACTCGTCACCTGGACGACTGATGGTGAAACGAGGAGAGAGTCAACCATTTTACCGGCGATCAGCTGCAAATCGGTTGAACCAAAATCAATTGTTAGCGTCTCTACACCTTTAGGGTCTTCATATGTAACTTTAGAAGTTGTAAC
>MHXP01000135.1 GCA_001824485.1 Planctomycetes bacterium GWA2_39_15
ATTAAAGATCGACTGTATCTGAGACTTAAAATATTGACCTCTTTTTTACCAGATTTGTGAATTTTTACCCACACAAAACTTAGAAGACCCATAAATTTTATGTGCATTTATCGAAAAGTCGAAGCGTGGCTGAAGGCTAGGGCAGCATGCTGTGTTTGACCTTCTTTCTGATAAGCAAGCCCAAGATTATTATAGATAAGATGAAAATCTATTATGGATTCAGGTCGAAGCTCTAACGCCCTTTGAAATTCAACTATAGCCCTGTTATATTTTGCTTTAGACATATAATAGACACCTAGTGCATTATGTGCTTCATAATTATCTTCCTCATAAAATAATGCCAATCTTATTTTTTTAAATGCTTCATCTAAAAGACCATTATCAATATCAATATAGGCAAGATTTGCCAGCGCATTAGCTCGTCTTGGATTGAGCTGAAGGGCTTTTTTGAATTCTATGACCGCTTTATCTTTGCACCCTTTTTTCATGTAAGAGCCGCCAAGATACGTGTGTGCCAGTGCGCTATTGGGACTCTTACTAACACAATTTTCCCATAAGGTTACACTATCCTTCCAGACGCTGTTTCTTAGTATAGTAAGAGATGAATAAAAAATAAGTATTATAATCAAAAGCGGGCTGGTAATTTTTTTCAATTTATATGAAATTGTAGATGGTGTGGCATCTTTAAGGATTTTGTCAAACAAGGTAGCAACTAATAATGAAAATGCTAGAGATGGGAAATATAAATATCTGTCCGCTATCCAATGAGGTATAGGAATGATATTAGATACTGGAATTAAATTGATAAAAAACCACATAATACAAAAAAAGATTACAATTTCTTGTTTATAACATTTATATGCACAAAAGGTAATTATAGACAGGACTAGAATGGATATTATTATTTCCAAACCAAGTATTGACGATGAAACATAATTGACATAGAAATTATTAAGGTTTATGGGAATAAACACTTTTTCCACATAGGCGGCAAAGATTCTCAACGTAGTTAGTAGTCGAGGGTAGAGATTTACCTGGTAGGCTTCAAACGCTGGACTTCCTTCACTGCCTAGTATAACTATTATTGAAGCTATAATACTGATTATGAAAAAGGGTATTTTATTAATTATCTTTACCTGCAATCTGTTTTTAGTAAAACAAAAATCATAAAGGAATAGTATGAATGGGAACATGACCACACTTGATTTGGAAAGGATAGCAAAGATATATGTGATTATAGAACCCAAATAGTAGTATCTGTTTTCGTTTTTTTGGTATTTAATATAAAGGTAAAAGGAAACGAGGAAAAAAAGAAAAGATAACATGTTTTTTCGTTCCGAGACCCAGACTACAGTCTCAACGTTTACGGGAAGCGTTATAAAAATAATGGTTGCAATGGAAGCTACGGAAAATCTATTAACCATCGTTGTTATTATCTTGAATATTAAGATGGCATTTAATGAATGAAGAAATACATTAGTGATATGGTAACCCAAGGGGTTTAATCCCCAGAAATGATAATCTATAGCGTATGACAATAAATTTATGGGATAATACTCGGTGAAAAAAAAGGAAGAAAAAATTAACTTTAAGTTACTAAAATTTAAGGTTTTTATTAAATCGTTTCCCGTTATGTAGGTATTGTCATCCCAATAATTTATAAACTCATTTTGTAATGAGTTAAAATAGGTAAAGAATGTAATGATAATGATGACAAAATATATCAGGATTTGTGCCCTTTTTCCCATAAGATTACTACCACAGAATATGATAAATTATTTCTTGATAAATTGAGCCTTCGGGAACTTTACCTCATTTTCCTACAGAATATGGGGCAACGAGTCGGTATTATTGAAAATTCCTGTGTAATTTGAAAGAATAATACAGGAAACCAGAAAATTTTCAAGCCATATCTCTTTTAATACAAACATACTTTACTAATCATAACGCAATGAGATAGGAGTTAACATTATTTTTGCAAAAGAATCCGTGTAATATGCAGGCGTTAGTACGGCAATGTGCTTTTAATATTCATGGACAACTGGATAGTAATGGAAAAGCTATAGAGTGATTACGAACGGCATTGTTTTAGATAAAAGCAAAAGTCATGTTTTAGCATCAAATCTTTTATAATCACCAATATAAAATGCAAGTCCGATATAAAATAGTAATTTCTTGTCTTTTTGCGAGCGAGAATGAATCTTACGTGTTGGTATTTAATTTTTCTTGACAATTTATCCTGTAATACTAAAATGCTACTTTAATTGCTAATTTTTACTCTAATATATCTAGAGGATAAAAGTATGAAAAATCCATCTCTGATTAAGTCTTTGTGCCATTTAAAGTTTATTTGCATTGGTTTAACTATTTTTGCATGTATTTTTCTAGTTACGTGTTGTGGATGTGGCAAAAAGGAAGAGGTGGCTGAAAATCCTGTAGAATTTAAGGAAATTGTTGCGACTGAAGCTGAAAGTTTAACAGGAAAAACAGATGAAGGTCCTGTTTCACTGGATGCCAAACAGTCAGAACCTGAACAACCAGTCGAAATTATTACCAGACAATCCGCACCGGAACAACCTATCCGGGTTGGGAAAACCACACAATCCAATCAACCAATTGTTGTTAAACCCGTTACAGCCCTGGACCTTTATAACAAAGGTTTGGAGTGCTTTAGCCATGTCAGGTTAGAAGAAGCCGTCGAGGCATTTAACAAGGCAACGGACATGGATGCCACTATGGTGGATGCACATAAAAAAAAGGCTTTGGCTTATAATAAACTTGGGATGATGAGTGAGGCAATTGCTTCATTCAAAAAAGTTGTTGAATTGAATCCAAACGATTCAGAGTCATACCTTAACCTGGGAACTTTTTATACTAAGAGGCTAATGACTGACGATGCTATCCTGGCGTTTGAAAGGTATGTATCATTAAATACCAACAATGCAAAAGTTTATTATAATTTAGGCTGTCTTTATGGTAGAAAGAAACTGGCTGACAGGGCAATTGTGAATTATCAACAGGCAATAAAAATTAACCCTAACTATGTTGATGCGTATTACAATCTTGGTACTGCATACAATGATAAAGGAATGTTTGATGAAGCAATCGGGACATTTAATAAGATTTTAACCCTGAAACCCCAAAACAACGAAGCGCGTTATAATCTTGCCTTTGCATACAGTCAAAAAGGATTATATAACGAAGCCGCATCTACTTGTGAAAAGCTATTGGAACAAAACCCCGGGAATGTTTATGCACATCTTCTTTTGGGCGATACCTATGACAAGTTAGGAAAATCCAAAGAAGCAAAAGAAGAGTACGATGCTTACAAGAAATTAATATTAGTGAAGTAAAATCAACCTGAATTCGACCGTAAGAAATATATTTATAGTAATTTGTCCATTTTTAATTTTATATCTTACGTATCCTGCCTTTAACGTTCAGGCTCAGGCAGTACAAACGAACCAGATAGGCACATCAACACCGTTACAATCCACACAAAAACCTGTATCCGGGATTCCGACAATAAGACGACACAGACTTGAAATTATTCAATATATTTTACTGTCGTTTGCCGTTGGCGCATCTGTCTGGTTAATATTGCGTTTGGAGAAGATGGAACGGGAAGAAATGAAGGAAAATAAAGAAGAATAGTTTTACAAGCTGTCAGCGGGAAACTCCTGACAGCACAGGAAAATGAGTAAAATCCAGCCGTAATTTTCTAATGTAAGAGATAAGGGGTAAAAACAGCATGAAACAAGGGCCAAGTATCAAGGATTATTGTCCTTGGTACTTGATACTTCTTTGCTTTTTTTGTTGTGAGATAATCTGTGTGTGTCTGAGATAATCTGCGTGCTAATTTGAGGCTTTACACCTCTTTTGCGTTAATCCATTTCATCATCTTTCGCAGTTCCCTGCCGACTTTTTCGATGAGGTGCCCCTTATCCTTCTTCTCAAGGGCGTTAAACACAGGGCGTCCGGCCTGATTTTCTAGTATCCACTCCTTTGCGAACTGACCGCTCTGTATCTCGGATAAAATACGCTTCATTTCTTTCTTGGTTTCTTCCGTGACAATGCGAGGACCGCGTGTCAGGTCGCCGTATTCAGCAGTATTGCTGATAGAGTATCGCATGTAACTTAAACCACCTTGATAGAAGAGGTCAACAATCAGCTTTAGTTCGTGCATACATTCAAAATATGCGAGTTCTGGCTGGTATCCTGCTTCTACAAGCGTTTCAAACCCTGCCTTAACAAGCGCTGCAGCGCCGCCGCAAAGCACTGCTTGTTCGCCAAAAAGATCTGTCTCTGTTTCTTCAGCGAAGGTGGTTTCCATTACACCAGCCCGTGTGCCGCCAATCCCATGAGCATAGGCGAGAGCCTTTTTCTTAGCTGTTCCTGTGGCGTCCTGATGAATAGCCATGAGACATGGAACCGCGCCTCCTTTTTCAAATTCGCTGCGGACAAGGTGTCCAGGTCCCTTGGGGGCAACCATGATAACGTCTACATTGTTAGGTGGCATGACCTGCCCGAAATGGATATTGAATCCATGTGAGAAGCACAAAGTCTTTCCTTCTTTCAAATGTGGTTTAATATGTGACTCGTAAACTGCCTTTTGGGTTTCATCAGGCATGAGTATCTGAATAAAATCTCCTTGTTTTGCCGCTTCATCTACGGAAACTGGTTTAAATCCGTGTTTGATCGCCAAATTATAATTGGGTGTGCCAGTTCTTGTGGATACAATCACGTCCAACCCGGATTCCCTGAGATTCTGTGCCTGCGCATGTCCCTGACTGCCGTATCCAATCACGGCAATTTTTTCCCCTTTCAGAATGCTGATATCTGCGTCTTTTTCATAATAAATTTTTAGCATATCCCTTTTGTTTCCCTTTCAAAATAAGAAAAGATTATTTTGCACCGCGTGCTATAGCGATACTTCCTGTCTGAACTAGTTCTTTAATTCCATAAGGTTTCAACAGACTCAACATTGCCTCGAGTTTTTCTTCCGTGCCTGCAATTTCAATGATAAGGTCTTTTTGCCCTACATCAACGATCTTGCCCCTGAAGATGTCTACAATTTCAATGATTTCTCCACGTTTCCCGATAGGGCAGTTGACCTTGACCATCATCAGGTCCCGCTCAACAAAGTCCTCATTGGTAAAATCAACAACCTTGAGTACATCAATGACCTTGCCCAGTTGTTTCCTGACCTGTTCAAGGATAGCATCATCACCTTTGACAATAATTGTAATGCGTGAAAGATCTGGATTTTCCGTTTCTCCAACGGCAAGACTATCAATGTTAAATCCTCTTCCGCTGATTAAACCTGTAATACGTGCCAGGACTCCGACTTTGTTTTCTACAAGGAGAGATATAACGTGTCGCATAGTTTATTGAACCATTCCGGAAAAACCAAAAAAGGCAAGCGCCATAAGTCCCGTGCAAATAAAGGCGATAGGAACTCCGCGCAAAGATTGCGGGATATTAACCAGCGCCAAACGCTCCCGAATTCCTGACATTAAAAGCATTGCTACTGTAAAGCCGATTCCAGCGCCAAACCCCTGCACTGTTGCCTGTAAAAATCCCAGGTGCGTTGGCGAGTCGGTTGTGTTTAAAAGGGCAACTCCCAATACAGCACAGTTGGTTGTAATCAGCGGCAGATAAATGCCGAGACTTTCATATAGCGCAGGCACCATCTTCCTGAGCATCATTTCAACCAATTGCACTAACGTTGCTATGACGAGGATGTAGCTAATTGTCTTTAATACCTCGATAAGTCCCGATTCTCTTATGGATGGGAAAACCATTGCAACGATATTTGCATCACCTGGCAGCAGAATGTAATTATACACAATCCATGTGATTGCCGAGGCAATAGTCATAACAAACGTCACTGCTACGCCCATGCCAAGAGCAGACGATGTTTTTTGAGAAACACCCAGAAACGGGCAGAGTCCGAGGAATTTTGAAAGTACAAAGTTATTGACAAAAACCACGCTTACGATAATTAAAGCAAGTTCTTTAATCATTTTGAATATGCGCCTTCATGGCTTTCTCGCTCTTTCTGAGTTTCTGCCAGTTAAAAAAACCTAATAAAAGACCCAACACAATAAATGCACCTGGTGCCATAATCATTACCGAGGCTGGTTCATAAGATTCCGATATTTTTAAACCAAAGATTGTTCCTGCCCCAAGCAACTCACGAATGCCAGAAATAAGGCAAAGTGAGAGTGTCCATCCCAATCCCAACCCGGCTCCGTCTAATACTGAATCAAGGGGCTTATTCTTGTAAGCGAATGATTCCGCACGGTACATGATGATACAGTTGACTACGATGAGCGGGATAAAAATACCCAGAGATGCATTCAATTCTTCTGGTAAATATGCCTTCATGACCAATTCCACCATTGTCACAAAAGCAGCAATAATGACAATAAAACATGGAATACGAATTTCACGTGGAATATATGATCTTACAATAGAAATGATAAAGTTAGAGCAGATGAGCACAAATGTTGCCGCTCCTCCCATTGCCATGCCGTTTTTTACTGAGGTTGTGACCGCCAGGCTGGGGCATATTCCCAGCACCAGCACAAACATGGGATTATATTCAAAAATTCCCTTGGTAAATTCTCTCAGTTTGCCTTGTTCTGCCATGTTAATAAAGCTCCAAAATTTTTCAAAAGGCTAAACGTTTTATATATAAAAGTCAAGTGTAAATTTAACTAAGATACTTATCAATTTCTTTCTTATCAAACCCATACAGCACCTTGTCGCCTATGACCACTATAGGGAGCTTGTCGAGCGATTCGATGTCTTCAGTTCCTACAATTTTTATAGCTTCTTTTCTGGCATTATCGTCTTTGTCAATGTCGTAAGAAACATAATCTGCCTTTTTGTTATTTAAGTAAGCTAAAAGTTGGTTGCACTTTGGACAGAAAGGGGTGCAGAATACCTTTAATTTATTAATGGTCACGTATTTCCCTCCATTACAGGTTAAAAGTCACGATATTAGAAAGATTCAAACAAAAAAGGCAAAGACAGTCAATGAAAAAACCCCATTGTTATTCTTTTGACTTGATTTTTACGTTCTGCTAAAATCACGGAACAAAAAAGTAAACAACGTAGCACCACGAGAATAATTGGATTTCAAATAGTGTAGGAGGGCGAACGGCCGTTCGCCCTCCCGCTTTATTATAAAAGTTTTTGAGTCTTTTCTCTGTGATCTCTGTGGTTAGGTTTTATGGTTCTTCTGGGAATTATGTGGAAACAAGCTATAGAAGTGAATTCCTCCCCCTTTGATGGGGGAGGCTAGGTGGGGGTGAAGGAAAAGACTGACCACCCTTTCCTAACCCCTCCCATCGAGGGAGGGGAAGCTGATTTGTATATCCACAGAAAAGCCTGAAGAAACGGTTTTATTAGTATGAAAATAATGAGGAGAAGAAGATGTTAAAGTTAGAAAGGGCGCTTATCAGTGTTTCTGATAAGACAGGCATTGTCGAATTTGCAAGGGAGTTACAACATTTAGGGGTTGAGATTATCTCCACGGGAGGCACTTCCAGGTTGCTAAAAGAAAATGGTATCCGAGTGGTTGAAATATCCGAACACACGGGATTTCCGGAAATTATGGACGGACGTGTGAAGACCTTGCATCCAAAGGTGCACGGCGGATTGTTAGCTTTAAGAAACAACGAAACCCACAAAAAACAAATGAAAGAACTGGGGATTAAACCCATTGACATGGTCGTTGTTAACCTCTATCCGTTTGAAAAGACGATTGCTAAAAAGGGTGTGAGTATGGAAGAGGCGATTGAAAATATAGATATTGGCGGACCTTCGATGATTCGTTCCGCTTCTAAAAATTACAAGCATGTGATTGTTGTTATTAACCCAAAACGTTATGAATTTATTATCGAAGAGCTCAAGGCAAACCGCAATGACATTTCCGAGAAGATGCGTTTTGAATTAGCCATCGAGGCATTCAGGACAACGGGCCGGTATGACAGGATTATTGCCAATTATTTTGACAGCCTCGATAAAGAAAAGGGAGGCTATCCAACGGCTCTCTCACTGGACTATATTAAACGTCAGTCTCTGCGTTACGGCGAGAATCCCCACCAAACTGCTGCGTTTTATGTGGAGGAAAGCGTCCAGGAGCCTTGTGTATCCAACGCACAACAACTGCATGGCAAGGAGCTTTCATATAACAATATTATAGACCTTAATGCCGCTCTGGAATTGGCAAAAGAATTTGAGAAACCTTCTGCCATTGTCATAAAACATACAAACCCCTGTGGTGCGGCATCAGCAAATACACTGGCTGACGCATTTAAAAAGGCATATAGCAGCGATCCAATATCTGCGTTTGGATGTATATTGGGGTTAAATAAGATTGTTGACGCAGCAACGGCAGAGGCTATTACTGAACCGGGTCATTTTGTTGAGGCGATTATTGCGCCAGAGTATGAACAAGAAGCCATAAAGATACTTACAACAAAACGCAAGTGGGGGGCTGATTTGAGACTTTTGAAGACGGGCGCTTTATCGGCAAAATCAGTTGATTCCAGTGCGCATGATATGAAAAGAGTCGTAGGCGGAATACTTTTGCAAAGCAGAGATTTATCTGTGTATGACCCGGCAAACCTCAAGATTGTTACGAAGAAAAAGCCATCCGAGAAAGAGATGTCGGATCTTAGATTTGCCTTTATCGTTTGTAAACATGTAAAGTCTAACAGTATTGTACTGGTTAAAGACGAGGCGGTGGTGGGCGTAGGCGCCGGGCAAATGAGTCGTATTGATTCCACAGAAATTTCCATAAAAAAGGCTGGTAATAAAGTGAAAGGCGCAGTAATGGCTTCCGATGCCTTTTTCCCATTTCGGGACAGCGTTGACACCGCTGCAAAGGCAGGGATAGCAGCGATTATTCAGCCTGGCGGCTCTAACAAAGACGACGAATCAATTGCTGCCGCGGACGAACACGGAATTGCTATGGTATTTACCGGCCAGCGTCACTTCAGACATTAAGTAAGCGCCAGAGATTATCAGACGCAAGCATTTGACTTTCGTAAATAAAAACCTTTATCTGAGTTCATCTGTGGAAATCTGTGTCCCAATTAGAAATGAATATGAGGGTTAAAATTTGTGGGATTACCAACATCGAGGATGCACACGCCGCTGTGGAGTATGGCGCTGATGCCTTAGGATTTGTCTTTGCAAAGAGTCCTCGACAGGTAACAAAGGGACAGGCCAGAGATATCATTGAAAAGTTGCCTCCATTTGTTTCTCCCGTAGGGGTTTTCGTTGACGAGAAGGTCGATAAGATTAAAGAGATTTGTGATTTCTGTGGTATACATACGGTGCAGCTTCACGGCAATGAATCTCCCTTGTATTTAAACGATTTGAAGGGGTATAAGATTATAAAGGCATTTAGGGTGAAAGAAGAAGATGATTTGAAGCAACTAGCTAATTATAAACCCCATGCCTTTTTGCTGGATAGTTATGTAGAGGGAACAATGGGAGGGACAGGAGTTCCCTTTAAATTGGAGATTGCAAGGCAGGCGCATAAATATGGAGCTATTATTTTATCGGGAGGCTTGACACCTGAAAATGTACGGGAAGCCATTCGTGTTGTGAAGCCTTATGCGGTAGATGTATCTTCAGGAGTAGAATCGTCACCAGGCAAGAAAGATAAATTATTAGCGAAACGGTTTATTGCAAACGCAAAAGAAAGGATGAGAGAAGATGGATATTAAACAATTATCAGACAGAATTACAATAAACCCCGATGTGATGGTCGGTAAACCGACTA
>MHXP01000136.1 GCA_001824485.1 Planctomycetes bacterium GWA2_39_15
ATGCCTTTTTTATACCATCAAAATCTTCTCCAGCGGCAAGAAGGTCGAGTATTATATGTACGGGTATTCTTGTGCCTTTAATACAGGGTCTCCCACTGCATATCTTTGGATCAATCACTATTCTCTCAATTGCCGTATTCATTTTACAAACCTCCTTTTCATTTTAAAATGTTCTGCATTCCAATACTCTATTTGCTTTTCTTATTTTAACAAACGCACTACTTGCCTTCTCAACCTGATTTTTGACTAACTTACAGATGGCATTCATCTTCTCCCCTCCACAATTGCAATCTCCTCCGGCGTGAGGTCGTAGAGCTTGCCCCGTTAGATAGAAACATCTAACGGGGTCTATCTGTTTTCCCAAATCACGGACTTTGGCTTGTTTATCAATGCTTTGCAAGTAATCCTCGTCTTTGGTGATGGTAAGGATGCGCTATTGAACTTGTCCCTACAGATATAATTTGTCCATTTGAAAGATTCGACCCCTTACGATCCCATACAGTAATTTGGTCAAAACCAGCTTCTTTGCGTTCGTCAAGCGTCAATTATAGATAATGCACTTTAGGTCGTTTTACGGTTCAAAATATTGTGGGAAATTGCATTTGTTTTGGGATATCTGGTATCTGTTTAACTTCAATACAACCTTCTGCAAACTTTGCAAGGTGTTCATCGTAACTGTAAATACATGAGGCTCCATGTGTAATTGCCGTGGCTACAATTTGACAATCGGCTTTTAATTTTGCGCGTGTTGCTGATATATCATTTTTTAATTTTTCGATTGTTCCATCAGAATTCTTTTTCTGCCATATCTTGGCAAAACAGCTTGCAGATGCAGTATCATATGGGACAACAATAAAATTCTTCTGGAAAAAATTAGTAATTTTGTCATGCATTTCATGAGGTATAAGCATTAAGAACTCCCCAATTACAACAGAAGGTATCATGGCTTTTATTCCATTCTCATCTAACCATTTGAAAAACAGTTTGGTCTTTTGAATCATTTCCTCCTGTCCTTCGGTAGACTCTTCTTTAATTCCCCAAATCAATAAATGTGTATCCAAACATACAATTTCCATAAATTTAATTACCCACGCAGGTCTGAAACTATTTTTATTACATCGCTTTTGTCTTTTAAATATCTTCCGACCATGGAAGATAATTCAGCCGTTCCTTTTAAAAGAGACGTGTCATGGAATTCCGTTACTTTTTCTATTCTAAATGAATCAAGTGAGTAATCTTCTGTATTCCATTTAGCTTTTCCAAAAAGACCAACCCATGAATACAACTTATGCCCAATTTCTTTTGCTAAATCCTGCCCTGCATCACAATGAACTGTTTGCTTGTCAGTAATTCTGAGAACTATCTTTGGCCTAACGCCGCCAACCCGCTCGACTCTGCCATATAATATGGTTTCACCTTCAAGGTAATAGGACTCTGGAATACTTATTTCTGTTGAAGGGGTAATTAAAGCAAGAGGAGACGGACTATCGGCATGGGTGCGGAATTCAGCAACACAATTTCTTTTCTTTGTAAAATCCGAGATATTTTTCAAAGAATTAATAGACGCAGATGGCAATTTTGTAAAATCATTATTAGCAAGTGAGGTTGACAATAAAGTAAATGCGGATAGAGTAACCGCTTGAATAGAAGACTTAAATCTTAACTTTGCACTTCCTTCCCCAATACTTACAAGTCCAATAATGAGGTTATCAAGTGAAATGTTAGGATTTTCTTTGACTATTATATTAGTTAGAGAATCTTCTGTATTTGAAATAATATCAGCAAGCTCTTTAGCCCTAATAGTCTCAGGGAAGATATCGTTCCCCACAAATCTTATTTCCATTAATTCATGTAAGTCATTCATATAATTATCCGCTAATGTAAATTATAATTAAATATATCAATTCATGGCACGGCGAAGCCGCAATCAAATCCCCCTTAAAAAAGGGGGCAAGGGGGTTGTAAAAAACTTGCTAAAATCGGCGTATCGCCTGGATACATTTTTTTATATGTTTATTATAGCATATCTGCGAAGTGAAATCTCTCATAGCCATATTCATCACTTTAAATCTGACATTTCATCTTCATTTATTCCCTACTTGAATTTTCCACTACCTTAATTTCTTCCTCCGCCAGTCCGTAGAGTTTATAGACAAGCTGGTCAATCTGCTTTTCGTCTTCTTTTACCTTTGCTTGCTTGGCTGGATTTTGCAGATAGTCGTCGGATTGGGTAAGGGAGAGGATTTCATCAACTACAGAACTAATATTTTTTTGAGTTTTGATGTTCTTTGTCGGTATTGGCAATTGCGCTAAATATGTGGGTTTTACATTGACATCTGTATAGTAGGCCCGATAATATCTATTCATCAAAAACGAATTGATGACACCTAAAAGATACTTTAAATCATACTCTCTCGTCTTTTCATAAATATAACTAAGAGAATCAAGAGGAATATAATTCCCACTCACAAAGGCACATTCCAACCATCTCGCGTTTATATTTAGGCTGTTTGTTCTTATTCTTTGAACAATGATTTTTGTTTGTGAAAAATATTCCTTGAAATATCCTTCCGGCAAGCCTTCTGTTTTTTTCAAGTATTTAGGTTTCCATTTTATTTCATAGAGCGATGCTATATCAGCACCGGCAATTAGAGGGTATTTCGTTTCTTTTTCTGTTATATAGTCACTATTATTTCCTGTTCTCAATCCGTATTTTATGTTGTAAAGCCTTTCAAGTGGTTGAGAGATTCCTTCCATTTTATTAAAAATTTTCCGTTCAACATCAGTCAGGTAAAACCGCCATTCCTTATTATTAAAGTCTGAAATAATGGAATGTGGAATTTCATACTTGCGATAAATTATTTTTGGATCAGATGGAAGCACTTGTTTAACTTTGATATTTAAATTTATTTTAGAAGATCCCAAGAGAACTGTGTGCACTCTTGTATCTTTTGCCTCCTCAAAAGGTTTGTACCAATCAAAGACATCAATAATCGAATGATTTTTGGTCAGCCATTCTCTAAACAGGCTCGCTCCTCTATTGGTGAACCAGCTATCAGGCGTAATATAAGACAAGTACCCATTCCTATGAAGTAAATGCAATCCTTTGAAGTAAAAAAGAATGTATGTCTCTATTTCTCCTTTAAGAATAAATTTATACTGATCTGCCATTTGCGGATTTTCTTTTTTTGTTATACTTATACCATACGGGGGATTCGCTATCACCACATCAAACCCACCTTTATAATGAAACACTTCGGAAAAATAGACGTTGAAATCAAATGTCACATCTCTAACATCTGAGTATTGTTTTGCTGCTTCGACAAGTTTCTTGAAGTTTTCGTCTATCTTGGTTTTTAGTTCCTTTTTTTCTTTTACATCAAATGCTCTAAAATATAATTTTTTCAACTTCTCGATTTCGTTTTCAATTTCTACGTGTTTCAATACACCACTTGGAAAACCTAACAGTGAATTACCACGCACAATTTTATAATCAAGGTTCGGCAATGGTTCAATCCGTTTAATATCATCTTCGTCTACAACAAGCGATAGCCACAGACGGAGTTTTGCAATTTCTACCGCGCCGGGGTCAATATCCACACCGTAAAGGGATTTTTCAATGCATTGCCGTTTGAAATCATAGGTTGTTCGGCTTTCATCCTTGATAAATGTAGTTAATACTGTCCTCCCTTTCACAATTTCGCTCATCATGCCCACTGGAAAGGCACCTGAGCCAACTGCCGGGTCGCAGACTGCTATGTCTGCCAGTTTCTGGTCGATCAGGCTTGCGTTTTTTCGGATGCTTTCGGGCAGTTTATAGGAATAGGTTCTTGTCTCTTTGCCCTTGCTTTCAACCCGCGCCTCGTTCTCATGGATCTGCTCACCGTAGTGGATAAGGGTTTCAATGTCTTCTTTTGAAATTATTAGTTTGGAATCATGTTCAATCATTAAATCTAATTGCCCATTTTTACCTTCATTGCCGAACATATATAACTGTTTTTCGCCGAGTTTTTCATAAACGACAATGCCGTTATTTAATTGCGTGTATAAGTAATTTATCAGGCTCTGCTGGCACATATAGTGGACAATCTCACGGGGTGTGTAATAAACGCCATATTGCTTGTTGAATTTGCTTTCTTCACCCTTTTTCCCGCTCTTTAATGCCTTTTTATATTCCTCAAAGTTGTCAGGACGGATGGCATTGAACTTTTCATACGCCTTGCCCAGCAGTTCCGGGTCAATGGCAACTTCTTTTTCCAGAGGTTCGTCTTCTCTGACGGTAAAGTTGTAGCGGTCAAAAATATCCAGAATGCCATCGCCAATATCGCCTTCTTTGGTTTTATTTTTATTAGAGAACAGGCTGTCCGGCAGACAGATATCGGTATGCACCCAGTTGTATCCGCCATTGTTGCCAATGGGATCAAAAAGACCACCGTTTAAGAAGGGGATTTTGCAGTTAAATCGGCTGTAATAGTGATCATCATGGCTGCGGTCATTACGCAAAGCGTCATAAAAGAGAGCCTCCAGAATGTTATTAAAGAAATTTTTATAACCGCCGTGTTTTTTTAAAAAAAGCTCGCGCAAAAAGTGTTTAGAGCCTGTGTTCCATTCTGCATCGCGTGCAACACCAAACCAGCCTTTCTTCTGCAAAAAATAGAGAAAGACTATTTGCCCTAGAAGCTTTTTGGCAAAGTCAACGGTGTTTACACCTTTTGCCTCAAAATCAGTTCTGATTTTTGCATCGTTTTTTACCACCTTGTCCAGTTCTTCTTTTGTGCGGATGAAAAGCTCACGGTATTTGATGAAAAATTCTTTGGTAACGGTTTCAATGTCAAACGCCTGTTCCAGTTCGGCAAGGGTTGGACTGTGTTCGTCATTTGCAAGGATGTCCACCAGTCTGCTTTGGGCAGTATGACTGGTTTCGTTTGCGCCGACAAGGAATGACCAGCGCCTTGCAGGTGTAAATTCGTCTTTTACCTTCATTCTGCCGGTTTGAGTCTGTTCAAACTTGTAGTCCATCTTTACCAGTGAAAACCGCCAGTCTTCCTCGTCAGGCGATACAAAGGCAACCAGTGCTGCTTCCTTTTCATTTGAACTGCCATATTTGCCCTGTAAATATCCAGCAACAAAGTTTCTCTGCATGGTGCGGGCTCGTTCAAGGGAAGTCTCTTTCTGGAGATCGATTATAAGAATATCAACTCTGTTTTCACCATCTTTGAATTTACCGATTCGCTCCAGACTGCTGATATATCCCTTGTAAGCGTCAGGAATGAACTGCCCCTGATAAGAAAAAGGGGCTTCTTCAATACGGTTTAAAAGGTTTTTAATGAACCCGGTAAATCGTTCTTTTTCAAAGGAATTCTCAAATGTCTCTTGAATAATATGTTTAGCCTGTTGTTTATCCATAATCTATGTCTTTGGCAATTTCCTAGCCTTTGAGGGTTGTTTCAGGAAATTGTTTTTTGTAACAACGGATCTGCCAAGTCTCTTTTCAAGCTGTTTTCTGGCATTGCCTGCAATGTCGCCTCCAGCCTTGGCGTCTGATTTTAATTTATTCAAGCCTTGTGAATCTTCGGTGCGGTGAATCTCCGTAGTAGACCTTTCGCCAAGCATGGTGAAAATCAGTTCAAAATCATCCATATGATCCCGCAGGTTTTCACGCTTTAAGCCCTTGAGATTTTTATATTCACCCGGAGTTATGCCAAAAGTGGCTTTAGATATCTCGGCAGTAAGAATTTCATAATCCTGCGCCTCTTTTGCTCCCCTCTCTTTCCATTCATCGGTCAGCTCTTCTCTGATAGCTATTCCACGCATTCGCTTTTCAATCCAGTCGTCTGAATAGCCTTTGAGCTTATACAGTACGCGCGTTCTTTTAGTTGCTATCTCAGGATTTTCAATCTCCTGCACCCTTTCATAGCCGACTTTGGCAAGCCAGCGTTTAAAAGGTTCTGCCTTAGGCGAAGGGATTGACTGGATAATGCGAAAAATGCCTTCGGTATTGGCACAGTTAATTTTCTGTTGCCCGCCTTCTGTCTTTATTAAAAGGGGGGTGGCAATTTGCCCCCACCCTTTTGAAAGTTCCGGATCGCGTCGTCGCATATCTTTAAGGTAGCCATCCGGCTGTAAAGAGTCAGTTAATGCCGCCACGACATCGACAATGACAAACCACCATTCATTAGTATGGATTGTTTTTCTGATTTTTTTTCCTTTAAACAATGCAATTTTTGTAGCTTCCATAATTTACCCCCCTCTTATCTTATATACAAAGATAAAATAACTTCCCGTTTGCCGGATACTGCTGGGTTTTGTTCGGCATAATGTTCTTCCAGAAGTTTTTTTGGAATATGTGTCTGAAGAACTGCCAGCACCTTGAACGGGTTAACGATTTCATTCTTAAGTGCATTCAGGGCTTTCAGTGTTTGCATTGCCGTCTGTTTGGGCAGCCCGCCTTCCTCAAGCTGGGTGAGGACTTTTTTCAGGTATAGTTCCTGGTCTTCTGTCAGTTTTTGAGTATTCTTCAGTGTTGCCTTTAAAATTCTAAGGATATTCGCAGCGCTGTCACGTCCGCCTCTGTGCCATTGATACGGCATTTCTTCTGTTGTCGCTAAAATAAATGCCTCTTTGTTCTTATCCAGAAGATTGTAAAACTGTTCCGGGAGTTTTTCCTTCGTCTCATCAGGACTGCTCTCCAGCAGTTTTGCCGCAGAGATGAAATCCATTTCTTCCGCCACATTTTTACGGTCGGCTTTAAAAAATTTCTGCAATTTTCCCCGTCTGAAATAGGTAATCAGAGAATTTGCGTATTCAGCGCTACGTTTTGATGTGCGCGCCTTTTTGGGAAGGTATTTTATTTTTTCAAAAAGTTCAGGGTCTCTATCGCGAAGCTCTTTTATGACATGGAGATATTTCAATTCACTTTCCTCTGCTCCTTCCTCACCTTCCAGTGTTTGTTTGGAAATCAACCGATTAAATAGTTCATGCGAGCCAATCGGTTCTCCTTCAGTCAAAAGTTCTGCGTCTCCGCCAAGCAGGGTTAAAAAGGCATTAATTTTAGCCTCTGCCGCTTCTTTGAGTTTTATCTGGTCATTTGATTGTTTGGTCGGGAAAAAATTAAAGGTATGAATCGTGTCAAATAGCGTATCCACGCGGTTGACACGCCCTACCCGCTGCATCATGCGGGTAGGATTCCAGGGGATATCGTAATTTATCACGGTATTTGAACGGTGCAGGTTAACGCCTTCAGCCAGTACTTCAGTAGAGACCAGTATTCGATAATCTTCTTTAGGATGACGTGCTCTGGCGTCAAAATTCTCAATGACCTTGTCGCGCGTTGCCTCGCCTGAATCACCAGTAAAACACAGCACCTTGTCTGGATATTGTTGATTTATGTTTTTGAACAGATAGTTTGCGGTTTCCTTTGATTCCGTAAAGATAATCAGATGATTTTCTTTTAAAACCGCATTCGTTGACAGTTCTTCCAAAAATTTTAAAAGCTTTGGGTCAC
>MHXP01000137.1 GCA_001824485.1 Planctomycetes bacterium GWA2_39_15
TCTTTCGTCCTGAAATCTATTCCCATTTTTAAGCACATTTCCCGTACTTCTAAAATATGTCTTTCTATTTCTTTATCTGGAATTAGCACGCCGTATAATCCCACTCTAAAGCCAGCCTCTTGCATTTTAAAAGTTTTTTTAATCAAATCGTTTATGTCATTTTGTCCCGGATGATAACTAACCCTAATCGCCGCATAAGGGGCATCTCTCAAAAATCTCCATGCAGGAACATTTTTTATAAAGGCATCTACATCAAAAGCCATATTCGTCAATAAATCCATCTTGATTTCTTCTTTTACTTCATTTACTATTTTATAGAATCCTTTATATAGCGTTGGCTCGCCTCCCTGAAATGTAAGGGGTAAATCATCTCTTAAAACCAAACGATTGGCAGCTTGTATCCATTCTTCAGGAGTTAGATGCGGCCTTTTCGCCTTAGTAAATCTTGAACCTCCGCCATGCAAATTTATGCAATAAGAACATTGTAAATTGCAGGAAAGTGTTAGAAAAAATGCAACATAATTATGATGGCTTTTGGGTTGGATATAACCCATGTTTTTTATCATATGCAGAACTATTCAGGGGGGTTCGCTTTTACTTAACCCATCCTCATTGATATTAATTTGGTAAAAGTCTATAGTGACTATTTTTAATCAATAACCCGCAGACATAACCATTGACTTAAAAGCAGAACTTTTTTCAAACAACTCATTATACGTTCCATGCTCAATAACAGTACCATCTTTTATGAAATAAAGCAGATCGCAATTCTTTACCGTACTTAAACGGTGTGCAATAATTATTATCGTTTTTTTTCCACTCAAACTGCTCAGCGCCTGCATAATTCCTCGCTCTGTTTCATTATCTAAAGATGCAGTACCTTCATCCATAACTAACACTTCAGGATCATGGTACAGCGCCCTTGCAATGCCGATACGTTGACGTTCTCCGCCAGAAAGACGAATACCGCGTTCACCTACAACTGTATCCAGTTTATTTGGAAGGCCTTTTATAAATTTATCAAGTTGGGCATTCTCAAGAACAGACCACACCCGATCATTATTAATTTCTCCGTCATCTAAACCAAAGGCAACATTGCGCTGAATGGTGTCGTCAGAAAGATAAATGTTTTGTGGTATATATCCTATTTTGCGCTGCCAACTTGATAAATTTTCTCTAATATTTTTACCGTCCACTAATACCTCACCTCGTGTCGGCACTAGCAACCCTAAAATCACATCTACAATACTTGTTTTGCCAGCACCTGATGAACCAACAAAACCAATAGAGTAATGATATGGGATTTTTATTGAAATATCATTTAAGGCTGGTTTGACAGCATTAGGATACTGATAGTAAACATTCTTGAGCTCTATTGCCTCATTAAAAACAATACTGATTTTTGTATTATTTGATTTTTTATTAATACCACTAATATCCGTATCTTTATCGAATGAAATTATATCATCGTAAACCACCTCAACCGAGCATTTATAGTACCGTAACAATGTCGTTGCTGCAAGAATACGATTCATAGCTGGCATGATGCGAAATGCAGCTAATGCAAACATTGATAATACAGGTATAACAGATTGAAATTCATTGTTTCGAACCATTATTAATAATATTATTATGAGCATGCTAGTAATGCACAGAGCTTCAAAAAAGGAACGAGGTATTTGATTAATCACATTCATAAACATTTGAATCCGTACCAAATCTTTGTTATTCTTATCGAATGCGTTAATAAAAAACTCTTCCCTTCCTAGAATCTTGGTTTCTTTTAACCCCCCCAACCCCTGATTGATCCACCAGATCAATTTTTCTCTATAATAATAATTCAATTTACCTAACTCACTAATCTTTTTTCGGGTTATTTTGTAAAAAACAGAGGCACATATACCTAATACGCTTATCGTAATAATGGAAGGAAGAGGTTTCACTAAAATAAGTAGTACCAGAATTGATATAGTAGTTATTATTTCTACGATGAACGTGAGTGCATGAATCAAAAAACCGTTGAACAAAGAAGGAACTATACTATTGACTTTATTTAATAATTCAGCAGTATTCTTTTGTAAGTAAAAAGTATAAGGTTGATATAGATAAGAAGTAAAAAAACGATGAGAAAATGTTCTCTGTTTATTGAAAATAAACCTAGACTGTATGTAAGCCAAAAGAACCAAATAAATATTTTTGAATAAATAAACTGCAATAAGTCCAATAGCCATCAAAATTAAGAATCCCTTTATAGACTTTATTCCTATGACACTGTAAACCCATACTAGAACTTTGTGCTCATAAATAATTTCAGGAGTTTTAAGTATAGAAATAAAGGGATAAACAAGCCCAACTACAGATGTTTCAAGCAACACACCAAACAGTATCAAGACAAATAAGACAAGTATTTGAAGCTTTTCTCTGCGATTAAAGAAGTATAAAAACTTAGAAAGAACTCTTATCATTTCTATATTTAAGTTAGATACCTTTTTCACATTCTGTTTTGAAATAGTTTTGAATATTTTCCACAACAAAATTTATTTGATCCTCCTTTAGATTTACACTACATGGAAGATTTATACAGCTCTCATAAAAATCGAAAGCACGCGCTATTTCATGTGTTTGACAATCTCTATATATTGGCAGTGTATGTATTAATTTCCAAACAGGCCTTACCTGAATGCCTCTTGATAAAAGGAAATCCATCAATGCCTTTTTATGCTTTTTTGAAACCTTCACAGTATAAAACCAATAATTACTTTTTACCCAGGCCTTTTCCCACAACATCTCAAGTTCCTTATTATCAGATAATAGATCTTTATATAATTCAGCATTTTTTCTCTTTATGGTTATAAATTCATCCAATTTTTCCATCTGTGCAACACCCATAGCGGCCTGAATATTAGTAAGGCGATAATTATAACCAATTTCGTCATGATCATATTCAAAAGGGTCATTTTTCGCCTGAGTTGTTAAATGTCGTGCCCTTTTTGCAAGGCTTTCATTATCCGTAACAACCATTCCACCACCGCCTGTTGTAATAATTTTGTTGCCATTGAACGAAAAACATCCGGCTTTTCCAAACGAACCGGTCTTTTTCCCTTTATATTCAGAACCAAGGCTTTCAGTGGCATCTTCTATAATATCAATATTATATTTCATGCAGATTTCTATAAGAGCATTCATATCGACCGGATGCCCAAATATATGAACTGGTATAATTGCCTTTATTCTTCTATTTGTTTTTTTATTGTATGCATAACTATCATCACGCTGCTCACACTCATTATTAATAAATTCGATTACTTTTTGAACGTCAATGCATAAGGTATCTTTATCACAGTCCATAAATACCGGATAGGCTCCGCAATATCTAACAACGTTTACAGGTGCAATAAAGGTTAGCGTAGGAACAATAACCTCATCATCTGGTTGAACCCCGCAGACAATAAGGCTTATGTGGAGGGCTGCAGTTCCATTTACCGTAGCAACTGCATATTTGGCACTGACATAATCAGCAACCATTTCCTCAAAACGAGTTACATAATTACCTACCGAAGAAACCCATCCTGCATCAAGACACTCTTTGATATATTTCCATTCATTTCCAGAAATTTCAGGAATAGAAAGTGGTATGGTTTTACAAGAACGGGTCATAAAAACTTTTCCCTTCACCCGTTAAAATAAATTTGTGTATTACTTTGTTGTATGTAATTGACCTGCAGTTTTTGCATCTACCCGCTTTATGTTCATCATTAAGCAAATCTATAACTTCTTTGTGTCTTTTTGAATCCCACATTTCGCTAAATCTGCTTTCGTAAATATTACCTATAGAATACCTGGAACTCCCTATGTGGGGCTGACACAGCCAAACTCCGCCGTCATAATTAACAAATGCAGTAGCTCTCATATTATTTGCATAACAGGGATACCCAACCAGAACATCTTTTTTATAATATGATACCCCGCGTTCAATCAAGGATTTGAGATTTGTATATGATTCATCTAAATGTGGCAAATGAGTGTTAACCTCTTCTTTTATCTGTTTTTTTTCTTCTTCTTTTAACTCTATATTACCTCTCTTTTCATAATCAATTGCAGGTATAAAAATTATGTAATCAAATCCAAGTTCTTTTGCATCATTATAAATATTGGCAATTTCTTTATAATTGTATCTATTTATCACGCACCGGGCACCAAGAATCGTTTCTTTCAAAATACTTCTGAGTTTTTTAATATTACTATAAAGTTTATCCTTTGTATTGCTTCCTGTAATTGTTTCATACTTTTCGCTACTGGATGCCTGAAATGAAACGGCTATGTAATTAAATAGAACAAGTTGAGACATCAATTGTTCATTTAAAAGTATTCCATTAGTAATTAAAGCCTGTTCCGTATTGGAGTTTGCTATCTTTTGAATGTATTTTGAAAAATTTTTAATTGTTGTTGGTTCACCTCCTCCCGACCAATAAACACCTTTCACCCCCATACTCACAATATCATTTACTAGCATCTCAATGGTTATATCGTTTACAACTATATGTTTCGATCTTCTATTTTGATAAGAACAGTGACAACAATTATAGTTACAAAATGACGTAAGGTGCAATTCTACTGAAAAAGGAGGGCAATCTGTTTCATTTTTTCTTTCACAATAAGGCAATATTGCTTTCCCCGGATCTATAAGCTTTTTTAGATTTACATTCTTTTCTTGTTTGTTTATCAAACTCATATAGGAGACAAACTTTTTTAATTATATTTTTTAATCCAAATCCCTTAAATCCTGATATCAACAACTTTAATACAGTCTGGTATTTGTTTTACTTTCTCAGTATCCAATTCTTTTGTTAACAGAAGAAAATTTGGAGAATAATTATTTATTTCTTCGGTTCCGACTACGTGATACCCAAATATCCTTATTTTAGCTTCGTCATCAACAATCGCAACAAGCTCCAGTTCTTTATCCTGAATAACAAGATATGCCAACTCCATGAGGTCGGTAACGCCATAGAGAGCTACGCGTTTTTTGTCATTAAATTGAATACTGCCGATCTTATCTTCGACATCTTTTCGAACGGCCTTATAGAAATGAAAATTTCTATCGAAAAATTTATAGGCAAGCTGTGTTTTTTCTGCAATTCCCTTGGGCGTCAAAATATATTGCATCCTACGAGGGTTGGCGCCGAGCATCTTCACAAAACCCCTCTTGGTGAGTTTTTTTAATGCAAAATTTATAGAGGCTACATTGATACCCAATTGCGAAGAAAGCTGGCGCTGCGATGGTTGCTCGCCGTTTTCAAGGGATTGGAGGATGTTATATTGTGTAATTTCTTCCTGGTTAGCCATAATATTTGTTTACAGGATTTTTAAACTTTCTGGTTGTGTGGGTTTGCGAGGCATATCAAATTCTTAACACCCCCCTGACCCCTTAAGGTAGGTCAGGCGTCCTCGCCTGACATTATAATGACAAACGGGGACGTCTGTCCTACCAATAGAGGGGAATCAATAAGTCCCCTCTAGGGAGGGGATAAAGGGGTGGGTAATGAGTTCGTTTATATAAGAAAAACACAACCTAATTTGAATAGAAATAGCATTAATTAAGCGATAGGAACAGTTTGAAGTGCAAGGTGATTAGGGAGTATGTCCCTCTCAGTTACATAGCTGTTATTGATGTAACCTACGAAACACAAACAACTTAATACTATTTTTCCGATTGAATCTTAATCAAAACACACCACAGCAGAAAGCTTACAGCACTTTGTCTATTACTCTACTTGCAATCTCTGCAAACGCTGCGGCACATTGAACCGTTACTCTTTCTCAATCAATCGACTCGATATCGGCTATGCAGACTTCCGCTGCAGTAGCCCTTTGCAATAGATCTACCGAAACAACTACCCGGTAGTTTGCTTTTCTCTTTAAAAGAATGCCCTCTATCCCCATCAGAGGACCGGCCTTAACTCGTATCTTTGTACCGCTTTGTAAATACTTGTAAGGGTCTAATTTAACGTTACTATTTACCAGTATTTTTATATCGCTTACCTGTTTCTCTGGAATAGGGGTGGGCGTAAAAGGGCCTGTACCAATTATTTTTACCACACCTCGAGTACTTATTACATTGAATACATTATCTAATGGTATATTTACAAATAGATATCCCGGAAAGAGAGGCATGTCAACAAATGCCCTCCTGTCTCTTCTGCGGCTTAATGTTTTGATAAGTGGAAGGAATGAATCAATGCATTTTTCCTTTAGAAACG
>MHXP01000138.1 GCA_001824485.1 Planctomycetes bacterium GWA2_39_15
TAATGATATCGTCAGGAGAGTATCCATCGGCAGGAGCATCTACGAAATCAACCTCAAATCCATTTTCACTTAAGACTCCTGCAGCATAGGCCAACCACATGGGGAAATAAAGAGTCCCGCTCTTAGTAACAGCCGGGCTCCTCTGCGGACGTGAAAATTTTTTAAGAAATGGTGGATTAAGTAGTAAGATTCGCATTATTCCTATTTTCCACTGGTGCAGTACCAATTAAGGGGCATCTTGAACAAACCGTATTACAGGTACTGTTTTTAACCGATGTATTGGCAATCAAACGGCGACTACTCTTGTATTTTTCGTTATTCCAAACATTCATGAATCCCGACTCAAATACATTACCAAAATCATTACCCAACAGCCTGACATCCTGGCAGCATGGAAGCAGCCCGCCGTCATAATTTATGTATGCGGAACGGTATGGCCAAGCACAACCTGCCTTGCTTCTTTGTAATCCAGCAAGTTCATGTTTACTAAAAAAATCAGCGAACCACTCGTTTTCAGCATCGGGCGGTATAAAAGGTCTTAAAAAGCGAATCTGGTCAACACCCAGTTCTTTGGCTTTGGCAACTGCTAAATCCATCTCTCCTTCATTAAATTTTGTAACACAGTACTGCCAGTCTATAAATGGAGTTGAAATCCTGAGTCTCTTGCGTTCATCTACTATCTTCTTGACGTTTTCCATGGCCAAACTCATGTCTCCCTTAACCATAAATTTGCTATAACTCTCCTGAGTAATTCCATGACAAGAAAAGATCAGAACCTCAAGACCCGATTCGACAATACGTCTCGGAAGATCAGCGTCTGTAAAATTTAAATTCGAGGATATACCAATACCAATGTTATTTTTACTGGCATATTGAATCATCTCCAATGTTTCCGGAAAAAGTAATGGTTCACCAAAACCATAGAGATTGATCTTGAACAAGTATAGCCCAACCTCGTCAATTAATTTTTTAAAATTCTCAAATGTCATTCTCCCGTATGGTCGTTCACCCTGAACCGGCATCCTTCTGCCGTCGTAGCAATATGCACAGCGAAGATTACAGATGTTTGTAGATTCCATTTTCAAAATATAGGGGTAGGAGTTGAGTACTTCTCTCTTCATCATTCTGTTCAATTCGGCACGCGTGAAATTCATAAATCTTTTCAATGTCATATGTTTTAAAAAAGAAAATACATGACGCTTTAGTATTTTCCATCTGGCAGTTGAATCCATTCCCCTTGTTGCCAGTTTGAGATCAATTATAGACATGTGTTACCTCCTCGTAAGGGGCCACTTTATTGTTCATAGATGTCCTGCAATACATTGTTTCTTTCTTTAGTCTTTAGCCCCTGATTTTGACCTGCTTTGCAATAGATGTTTGGCTACTTTTAACCCTTGATTGACAGCCGCAGGTGTTTGACAGAAAAAATACCCCCCTTTGCGGCCAACCGCATATAGGTTTTGAAACTTATGCACTGCTTGAAACGTCTCCTGCAGCTTTATTTCATAATCGAGTTCATATACAGGCATACACTCTTTAAGCCAGAAGTGGCGCTGCTGGCGAAGTTCTCTTTTTCTAAAAAATCCCAGTTTTTCCACGTCACCCACTGCACGAGTAACGATCTCATCATCCGTCATATTTTGCAAACCTTGAAAACAATTTATTTCAAGGCAAATACCCTCCCGATCTGATGGATTTTTTTCGCCATAAATATGGTCGGGATAATAGATTCGATTGAAAATCAAATCATCTTGTGGATGATAGGTATAGATGAAGGGACGAGGTGCTCTTGCTTTTCGATTATAAGTCAGACAGATAATGAGGGTGTCCACAAAATTAACGGGTTGAACCCTGGCATCTATTAGATTATTGAGTTCATTTATTGAGGCAGTCCAGATTATATCTTTCACAAAAAATGTCTTATCACCTGCTTTGGCGCTTATGATGCGGTCTTTGGTTTTGTCGAAAGATATTGGGCCACAATTCAAAATTGTTTTTCCACCCAGGTGACAATATTTTTCCCAAAGCTTTTGAGGAATTATTTCAAACCCCTTACATGGATAATACCAATGCTTCAATAACTTAGCCTTTTTAGGATTTTCTTTACGGTTTTTAATATCCCGATCAGTCCGTAAAAACCAATCACGATGCACTTTGTCGCCGGTAATACAAGTCTTTTTCAAGATAAATGAGGAAAACAGGTCGTTATAATAGGAATGCCCTGTATTTTGTTCAATCAGGGATTGAAAAGAATTTGCATCAGTGGTTTCTCTTTTATTTTTACGTAGCCGAACTAAAATCATCTGTTTCTTATATTTCCATGGATAAAACAACACGTCTCGGATACTAGGAGGAAATCTCCAATATTTCCCATTGACATGAAATGCAACGGACAAATTTTTAGAAATAACTTCCTCATTCTCTAATAATTTTAACAATAGTTTATCAGCTTCAGAATCCGGATTTAATAACAAGACGTGAGGACCAAGATCAAAAGTTACATCGTCCAATACGTAGGTACGACATCCACCTCCAATAGTAGCTTCCCTTTCCAGGAGCAAACATTTTTCTCCGGCATTAGCAAGCGTATAGGCAGCGGTTAAACCTGTTACACCTGCACCTACGATTAAGGTAATCTTCTCATCAGGTAATTGTTTATTCATGTATGTATTCCTTACGGTACGCACTATATTGGTAACGTATGTATAATGTCGTGACTGAATTACCTTTATCAGGCAACCTTTCTTGTAATCTCGTCATATTGCCGTAGCTGTTCAGCCACAAATCCAAGTATTCCATTGAACCCTATTGCCTTTGTAGGACATACCTGAAAGCAGTAAAGGCACTCGATGCAGCCGTTATTCCGATCTTCAATTATTTCAGGAAGGTTTAGTCCAATCGGACAGTAATCCTTACACCGTGTGCATCCATCTTTACAGATAGATTTATCAAAAGAAAACCCTTTAAACACCATGTCTTCACTTATATAATTATCTTGTCGAAGACCAGTCCAGAACAGCATATTTTCAATGAGCCTTGTTGAACACAGATAATTAAAAAAAGCTGTGTTTCTCATGGACAAAAAATACTTCTGACGCTTTGGACTGTGAATAAAAGAGACAAGGGGATTTCCCCTCGGTTCTTTAAACTTCTTTGCGAATTTGGACACGTCTAAATTGGTTACAAAGGTATGGTGATCCTTTGTAATCATTCCCATTTCCTCTGCCGCCCTTAAGGTTGTAATTTTCCGATAGTCAAATTGTGCAATTTTTGCACAGGCCATGTCTATAAGATACGGGTCTGTACCTGTTATGATAATGCCTGTGCTGACCGGGGTTCCACGAGTCGGTCCAAACCCCTCCATAGAGATAAGACCATCAACGATATGAAGATCAACTTTTACCGCTTTATTAATATTAACGATATTTTGGGCCAAATTTTTATGCGTATGGATTCTTCTTTTATTTTCCTGCCCCACTAAACACCCTACCATGTTTTTTAAACATACACTCATTCCTGTTGCAAAATGGGTCTTTAATTTGGGCAGATTGATGAAAAAATCTGTGTCAAGGCATTCCTTTGCAATGCCTGTTTTGATTTTATCATCTAGAGCTATTTCTTTTTTTTCAGAATAATTCAAGTCAACCACCTTGACAGAATAATATTTCGCTAGTTTATCAATGACTAACCTGGAAATTACGCTAATATCATTTCTGTAAAACCCGCTATTTGTGCCATCCCCTATGGTTATATTTTTATATCCATTTCCCATGAGAAACTCTATTACGGCGGCTATGACCCTCAAATCTGTAGTATTTCCCGTTAAGGCATTCATATTGCTGTTAAGATTAGGTTTTAAAAATATATTTGCGGTTTTTGATGCAGGGAATAAATCTTGATAGTTTTTCAATATATCGAACAATCCGCGTCGAATATCATCCATAGAATATGCATGAAAGATTTTCAATTTAAACATATTTTAGTACCATCCTCCTTTTTTGTTCGGTATTTTGCTCTTGAGAATTTAACAGGATATGTATTCCATGAATCACATCTTCGACTTTTATAGCCATGATGCAATTTTCACTTACATAACACCTTTTTTGGTTGCAGGGACAACAGGGAAAATCTTTTTTAACAATGAAGTATTTATTTCCCAGGGGATACCACTGAGAAATAGGTTCAGGGCCGAAAAGAAGAACCGACGGAAGATGTGCTGTGCCAGCCAGATGGGATGGCCCACTGCTGACACCAATGTATAGTCTACATCTCTCAAAGAGGGCTGTTAGTTGTTTAAGAGAATTGAGTTCTGTTGCACCAATTACTGCAGCTTCATTATTCATCAAAGTTTTTATCCTTTTTATAAGTGGTACTTCATCTCGAGATCCGGTGAGAATAATCTTTGCTCCATACTCTGTAATTAAATAACGCCCAACTTCTGCATATCTTTCTTCAGGCCACTGTCTAACAGCTTGCCTGGCACCGGGATGTATGACAACCAACATATCATCATTCTTAATACCGTATTTATTGAAAAAGTCGTCCACAAAAACTCTATCCTTATCCCCAATAAACATCTCTGGCAGAGCCTCTTTATCTATTCTTGCACCCATGGTTTCAGCAATGACTGAATGATACACAGCTTCATGAAGAGATTCCTTGTAATTAGCTATTGAAGTTAGAAGGTACCAACCTCCGGATGCGGCAAAGCTTACTCTCGCTGGAATTCCACCGAAAACCATCAATAATAATATATTTCTTACATCACCTCTGAAATCAGCGGCAAGATCAAACCGTTGTTTTCTGATGAGTGACAAAATCGTGAAATATTCGCGTAAGGCCCGCATAAGCGTTTTTTTAAAGAACCACGGTGGGTCATACGTTATAATGTTGTCTATATACGGATTTCCCTCCAATATTTCACGGGATTTTGATGAAACCAGAAATGAAATATGGGATGCCGGAAATCTTTTACGAATTGCCTTTAATGTGTGGGTAGTAAGCAAAACATCTCCAATATAATCAACTCGAATGAGGAGGATTTTATCTGATTGAGTGGGTAAGTGGTTTTTCCCAAGTATTTTCCAGGGAGTAAAGATATGGAATATCGTCCATAAAACAAAGCCTATAATATCGGCAAAAAAGACAATTACCCTGTCTTTTTTATTTACAAATTTATACAAGACTCACCCCTCTATATTCCACATATTGATTCCTTGTCTTTAAAAAATGGTAACTTTTCATCCATAAAACCAGCCGGAGCCTTTTTAGCTAATTTAATTAAAGCAAAGCCTAAACCTATATACCACCACGCAGAATCCAGCGTGTAGTTAAAAGAATAAAAGATCGTAAGAACCAGCGTAATAAATCCACCTATATAGGTCAATAGTATACGTTTATAATATTCACTTTTACATTCCATAAATGCCTTAAAATAACTTTTAAATGCAAGAAAATATATGAATAGTAATAGTCCTAAACCTAAGAAACCAAGCTCTCCAAAAGCACCTATGAAGGCGTTGTGGGCGTGTGGTGCGACTGGTTTTAAAAACTTCGGTATTCCTCCTATTCCTACGCCAAAACCGAAACTTTCTATACTTTTTTCAATACTTATCATCCACCAACTTATTCTCGTTGAGGTGGATGAACTTTCATCGTAACCTGTCATTTGGTGGGAGGTGAAGCGCAAGGAGTTTTCTAATTCTACAATATTACCTACAATGAAAGACGCTATAATTATGATAATTAAAAGTGATATGGATATAAAAAAAACCTTTCTTATTGGCCTTATAAAATAAAATACAAAAACAATGCCCATTATCAAGGCAAGTAACGGACCTTTGCCAAGAGTTGTTAAATGTGCTGTTAACATTAAGAACATGATTATACCAATAGCTACTTTTTTATTTCCTTTTGTAGTTATAAATTTACCAAATGATAACATTAATGCAAAATTAAGAAAAAAGGCCGTTATGAGAGGATGAATAAAAGCATGCCCTCTTTTGCCAGCGAAATTGAAGAAAAGAGTAAGTCCAAAATTTTTATAATCATATAACGGAATCTCGATATAATCAGGATAACTATATTTTGAGTATATGGAAAAAAAGCAAATAATGCTATCGAAAACTCCTATTATAATAATAAGCCATACAACGGTATTCAATCTCGTGTGGCTATTTATTACTGATAATGCAACGACAAAAGCAACTACCAAGCCAAAAAAAAGAATTATCATTTGAACTGTTCCATGGAAAAAGTCATTGGTCCAGAGCAGTGATAACAATGATAGGCCTACAAACAGCAACAAAGGCATATCACACACAGTACCCGGATATGGAGCAGCTAAGTTAATACTGCGGGAAAAGAACCATAGCAAAGGTATGATAACGATATATAATTCAGATATTGTTATAAAATTCGCCTCCCAATGACCTATCGTAAAATTAAAGAAAAAATAACCAAGATGATGCAATATTATTAATAAATAATAGGGCAAAACAGGTTTCAAAATAAAAAGTGATAGTGTAACACCTGATATAGATATAATAATTGCCAGTATTGGATGAATAGTTGAAAGTCCGGCAATACATAACAATGGGATGCCCAGAAGGATGGCAATTGAGATTTGCGGTTGAAATGAAAGTTCTGCTATTTTTTTCAATGTAATTTTAGATAAAAATTAAGTTACCAAGGGATATAATCTCTATAAAATACACTGACAGACATGGGAAAGAATCTCGACCTTAAATTTTTCTGGGGATTCCCAAACAATGAATCATTGAGCCCATAAAACATAAACGGGTCTACCCGTCTTATCAAATTTATAGGCGTATATTCCCTCACCGAGGTTCAGACTTTCTATTTTTGCGAAATTACTTCCCTCTAATTTTTCAGTCATCATCTTATATGAATAGTACGCCAATTTCTTAATCTCAGCGCCGCGTCTTGTACCATTAATATCTCTTCTATAGATTAAACCTGTATGGTCAAACTCATGATTACCAGTACCTGTAAATCCTTCTATTATACCAAAAGCCCAGAAAATCTTTTTTACCCCCAATGATAATGCGTATATATATCTTTTAATAAGGCTGGAAGCTTGCTCTTTTTCTGCTTGTTCTGGTATATGCAGTATTGGCGCTAAGTTTGGAACTACTGGTCTCTCTGTATATGTTCCAGTTTCAGTAATCCATATCTCTACTTTATCATACCCATTTTCAGTCAACCCTTTTTTTATTGCATCAACAAAATCCTTATACTCCACCCAAGCCCACTCTGGACCAAACTGGTGAAAGTCGAAAACATCTATATATTTTCCCTTTAAATGTTTGAATACAGGAAGATAAAATTCTTCAAATCCTTTTGGGAATGCCATGCCGCCCATAATTACTTTGCATTCCGGACAAGATTCTTTAAT